>NZ_KK211417.1:0-32412 GCF_000622245.1 Fusobacterium perfoetens ATCC 29250
ATGAATAATAATCTTGCTTTCTATAAACATAAACTTAAATATATTTTTTCTATTTCTTTGAATACTGAGATGATATTTATTCTTTCTTTTATGAAAAAAATATTTTTAACAATATCAATTTTTTTTACATTGCGCTATTTCTAAGTTCAGTTTCTCTTAATTCCTTTGTACTTCTTATCTTCATAAATTTATTCAACCTTTTTCTTATAAATCTAAATTTTGTTCTTCTTATAAGTAAAGTTTCTACTGAAAATTGTGCTTCTTCCCTTAATTCTCAACTTCTCAATGTTTCACAGATTCGTATGATTTTTCCTTTATCTACTGGTTTCATTAGAAATTTTTTCTTTAATAATCTAAAATTATTTTAAAATCTTTCTGATACTACTTACTTATTCTATTAAATATTCTTTAAAAAAAAACTGATATATAATTTTAGAGTTATCACTAATATTCATATTTTTTCTAGAGATATATTTTGTAATCCTCATATTTATACTACTATTCTCTTGAAAGGTTCAATATTAAAGGTAATTGGAAATTTCTTAATTTTTATCTTTGGAGACCTCTTAGAAAATCTTGGCAAAAATGTTCTCTTGATATTATTTTTTCTTTCGTTAAATCTAATAATTTTATTACTCTTAAAAATAAAATTTCTATCACTTACAGAAAATATCTTAATAGATTTTATGTTAATTCTAATAATATTTAAAATATCTTAGTCTATATCTTGCAAAAACAATTATCGCTAAATATAGAATTACTTTTTTGATTCTAAAAACATTACATTTTGGTATCAAAAACCAGATAATATTTTATTACTCTTCCTTTAAAAGATTTCTTTGGACGTTTAATTTCTCATATTACTCCTAAACACTTTAAAATGATTAGAAAATATGATATTTATTCTAAAAATAATAAAACCAAAAAAATTAAAATTCTTAGATTTAATTTCTTTAGAAAAAACTTTTTTAAGTAGAAAGGATATATAAAAATTTCAAACAGAATCTACTCTCTTATTATAAGTATTGAACTTCTATGATTTTAATAGGATTTTATACTCCTAAATATGGTTTTCACTATGTTTTTCCTTTATCATTTAGTGCTTAATAACTTTCATAAATATAACCCTAACTTATGTTTTTTATAATTTAAAAATCTCTATATTTTATGTTATACTACATTTTTTTTTATAAATTTTATCTTTCTTTTTATGCTCTTTTTAATAAATTTTTTGATTAAAAAATATAATTTCTTAAATAATAAAAAAGCACGATTTACATCGTGCTTTTCTATCATTTTTACATTATAAACTTTCTGCAAAAGCTTGTAATGAAGTTCTAGCTTGTCCAAAGTCGACCATTTGTTGATCAAATCCAAATTTAATATGAGGTAATCCAGCTTCATTAAGAGCTTTTCTTAATGATGGATATTCCATTTCTTCTGGGTCACAGAATTGCATCATTACAACTACAACTCCATCAGCTCCAGCTTCTTTTGCTTCTCTTGCCACATATTTTGGACGTTCTTCAATTAATGGATCATAAAGAATTGTATCATTATCTTGATTAGCAAATTGCACCGCTAATGCCCTAATTGGATCTTCTATATCCATTGGAACATCTGTTCTAATTGCTCTTGATTCTTGAGCTACATCATCAGCAACTATTGCTATTTTATATTCATCAAATAATCCTAATAATGTAGGGTTATCCATAATAATTCCTGATGTTAAAACTTTTACTCCATTCCATTTAACTTCTGGTAATTTTGCTAGTTCAGCATTTAATTCCTTTAACATTGCTGTATGTTCATCTTTTAACATAAAGAAAGCACTTTTTAATACAGCAGATCTATTTACTGCAGATACAGCTTCTGGATGTTTTCCAGCTAATTTTACAAATTCTCTTCTTACTGCTCTACTTTCATTATAAACTTTAAATGCTTCATACATTTTATCATTTTCTATTTTATGACCTGCTATTTCTTCTAATTGTCCTTTTAATCTTCCAAACTCATTCATTGTATATTTGATTCCATATTCTGGTTTTCTATTTTGTGGATGAGCTAAAAACATAAATGGTAATTGAGGAATAGCTACTTTAAAGTTTTGAGTTAATGGACGTAAAGTATCACACATAGATGATAAAATTACTCCTGATAACCCATCTAATTTTCCTTCTAAAGCCATTTCTAAACTCATTTGCGCTATTGTACAATAGAAAGAAGCAAAATATTCTTTGGCTCTACTAATAGTTCCATGTGTCCCCCAAACACCAAATGGTACCATTCCAGCAGCATATACTATTTCTTCAGGAACATAATAAGGAAAACATCCTATTATTTTTTTACCTTCAGTTTTATATTTAGCCATTTGTTTTTCTGGATGATATGCTACCTCTTTAAAACTATTTAATAATTCCTCAATTCTAGTCATTATTTGTCTCCTCCCTCTTTAGCTAATCTTTTAGCTTTATTTGCTTCCATTACTTCAAATAATCCTTCTACACGAGTTCTGTATTGTTCATCAGAGAAGTTTCTAGGGTCTGCTTGGTCCCCATCAAATCCTGCAACAGCAACTCCTAAATCTTTACGGAATCTTCTTTCCATTTCAGGCATATATCCACTCCATGGTTTACAACTTCTGTTATAGTGAACTAATATTCCATCAACATGATTTTCCTTACATAGAGTTTCTCTCCATTCAACACCTTTTTCTAAGCAAACTGAGTTTGGTGCAACACAATAAGCTCTCATTAATTCATCCATATTGTTATACACAAATCCAAATGCTGGTGCATAAACAACTGCTGTAGTATTTATTCCTTTTTCTTTTAATGGAGCAAATAATTTTTGTAATTGAGGCCAACATGGAATTCCTTCAAACATAATTCTATAGTTTTCGTCATATTTCCATGTTGATTTTCCAGTTTTTACATTTTCTTCTAATTCTGCTGCTAAAGCTTCAAAAGCTTCTGCTGTAGATTTTTTAGCACGTGCAGTTACTATATCTGCCATATGGTTAAATAAGTCAAATCCTGCAAATGGAGCTGGTTTATATTGTAAATAAGAACATACTTTTAACCATGCTTTTGCTGAACGATTTGCATTTTCACAAGCTTCTTCAAATTTCTTCATATCCATTTTACGACCAGCTATTTTTTCAAGTTTTTCAATAGCTTCATCAAATTGTCCTCTTAAATAATCTACTTGTGCTTGACTTACTTCTCTAGTATTACTGTATGGAACATCAATCATAATTAATGGAATATTATGCATTCTTGCTAAGTTTTCATACCATTTAGTCATACAGTTACAAATATTATTACAACACAATACAAAATCTGGTTGAGGCATTGGTTTTTCTTCTGCTTCATATCCTGCTGCATAAGCTAAATTTATTCTTGCATAAGCACAAATATCATTATCAAATCCCATAGCTTCTGCATGTTCACACATTCTTTCTCCACCATGTTTTGCTCCGATTGCTGCTGCTTGGTTTTCTGGATAAACTAATTTTAATCCTAAAGCTTCACATATTTCTGATGGGAATTTAGAAGATGACCACCCTACAGGTTCTCCTTTTTTCTTAGCTTCCCATGCTGCTTGATATACTTCTCTTTCTACTAGTTCTCTAAGTACAACCTTAGCTGGTTTTTTTTCTTCTACTGGCTTATTTACTTCGCTCATTCTATTCACTCCTTTGTATTTTTTGATATGCAAATAATGCTGCTCCGATTGCTCCTGTATATTGAGTTAATGGAGATGTTTTTACTTCTTTACCTAATTCTTCAGACATAGCTTTTACTACACCACCATTTAAAGCAACACCACCTGTCATAACCAAATCGTCTTCTAACCCTACTCTTTTTGCTAATCCTCCAACTCTTCCTGCTACAGAACGATGAATTCCTCTTATTATATCTCTTTTATCTGTTCCTTTAGCTAATTGTGATATAACTTCTGACTCAGCAAATACTGTACAAGTTGAGCTTATACTTACATCTTTTGTTGATTCTGCAGATAAAGTTTGTAAGTCACTAACTTTAACTTCTAGAACTTTTGCCATTACATCTAAAAATCTTCCTGTTCCAGCAGCACACTTATCATTCATTACAAAATTTATTAATATTCCATTGGGACCAACTTTTAAAACTTTAGCATCTTGTCCCCCAATATCAATTACTGTTCTTACATTTGGAAACAGATAATTAGCACCTTTAGCATGACAGCTCAATTCACTCATTTGATAGTCTGCCCATTCTAAAAGAGAATTACGCCCATATCCTGTAGCTAAAACACAATCAATGTCTTCTCTTTTTAAACCAACTTTTTTAGTTACTTCTTCGATAACTCTTCCTGGTCCACTTGTACCTGCTCCTACATTAATAACGGCTTTACTGATTATTTCTTTTCCATCTTTAAGTATTACACTTTTTGATGCAGTAGAACCTATATCAATTCCCATTGTGTACATTAACTTCCTCCGTTTCCTTTTTTAAAACTTATATTTTTTATTAAAACAATACAACAGTATTTCATCTAATAAAGATGAAATACTGTTAAATATTAATTTAATTTTTTATTTTTTTGTATAGTTATCAAAATCACGTGTAGCTCTTGGTAATAACATTTGATGGAATGCACAAATAGCTTTTGGATTTTGATATGCTGCTTCAACAAAAGCTTCAATATATGGACGAATCATTGTCATATCTACTATTTCATCAACCATTCCTGCTACTGCACAAGCTTTTGGTCTTGATTCTGCTGTAAATTTATCTATTAAAGCATTCATCTTATCTATTGTAGGTTGTAAATCTTTACCAGCTTTTTTATCTTTAGCTAATTTTCTTGAATACATAGCTATAGAAGCTGTTTCTCCATTCATTACATACATTTCTGTAGCTGCAGTTCCTACTGTAAATACGTTAGTATTGTTTCCTTGTGGCCCTCCTAATACATAGTGAGCTGCTGCACTTCCTTTTCTTAATGTAACTTCAAATTGAGGTACATTAGAATTTTCAATCGAATAAATTAAAGATTGTCCTAATCCTAATAATTCAGCTTTTTCAGCATCATCACCTACATCTATTCCAGATGTATCTTGAATCCATACAATTGGTAATTTATCTCTTCCACAAAGAGTCACAAATTCATTCATTTTTATTAATCCTTGACGATATAATTTTCCTCCAATTCCTATTGAATTTTCTTTATACTCAGGATATTTCATTAATAAACCTTGAACGTTAGCAACAACACCTACTAATAATCCATTAACTTTAGCCATACCTGTTACTATTTCTGGTCCAAATCCTTTTTTGTATTCAGTAAATTCTGAATTATCAAATAGACGAGCTATAACTTCATATATATCGTAAGTTTTCTTTTGATTTATAGGAACTATTGAATATAAATCCTCTGCTGAATATTTAGGAGCTTTTGGAGTATCTACTCTAAAGAACTCTAAATCATATGTAGGTAACATATCTATATATTTTTTTATTCCTTCTATTACTCCTAATTCTTCTTGGTAAACTTCTCTCATAAATCCAGTTTCATTAAAATGAATTGATACTGAACCTGGTGGATTTTGTTTTCCTGCTTTTGTAGTAGCTTCAGCTATTTGTTCAGCTGATTCCATATCAATAAATCCTTTTGGATTCATCCCTCCTACAATCCCTGCTCCTCCTACTGCCATATTTGCATTTCTATGTGCAATAATTACAGTTGGACTTATACTATGATATCCTCCACCAGCTGGATTTGTTCCATAAATTCCTACTATTACAGGAATTCCTAATTGTTGTAATTCAGCATTTCTAAAGAATGGAGTTCCTCCACCTCTTCTATTAGGATAAACTTTATTTTGTTCATCAAATTTAACACCACTACAATTTAATACATACACTAAAGGAATTCTTAAAGTTTTTGCTGTATCAGATGCTCTTAATAAGTTATCAGCTTGTCCAGCAACCCATGCTCCTGCTAATTTTTTATTGTCTGATGCTACTATTACAGCCCATTTTCCATTTATTCTTCCTAATCCTTTAACTATTCCTGTTGAACCATTAGCATTTCCTTCAGGATTATAAATAGTATTTAAAGGGCACCAAGTTCCTTTATCTACTAAAGCAGCTATTCTTTGTAAAGCTGTCATTTGTCCTGATTCATTTAAAGATTCGTCAGTACGTCCTTCAGACTGAACAGTTTTTATTGTTTCATGTATATCAAGTTCTATAGCTTTTAAAGCTTCAGTATTTTCAGAATTTGCTGTTGCTAAAGGCTTTCCAACTGTTGGCATATTTTGAAAATATCTTGGCATTGAATAATTATTCATTTATTTCCTCCTAAATTTATAACATTATATTTTTAAAGAAATTATTTTTCTTCTACTGGAACTTTAATGAATGCTTGTCCTGGATCTATTTCTTCTCTTATCATTTTTATTACTTCAGGTGATGGAGCTTCTAATGGAACTGCTCTAGATACATCAATATCAAATCCTGTATTTTCTTTTACATCTTCTGGAGAAGAAGTTGGATAATATCCTGCAAGATACATACGTTTAGTTTCTTCATCAAATTTTAATATTCCTCTATCTGTAACAACCATTATAGGTCCTCTATTTCCTGGTAATCCTACTTTTTCACGTCCACCAGGTCCATCCATCCATCCTGGAGAAGTTATATAGTCAACTTTATCTATAAATCTTCTTTTTTCATGTTGCATCATTATTATAGTATTAGCATATGTTGCTATTCCATTAGCTCCTCCTGAACCAGTGAATCTAGTTTTTGGATGATTATAATCTCCTATTGAAGTTGAGTTAACATTTCCATATGGATCTATTTGAGCTCCTCCAATAAATGCAACTAATCTGCTTTCATCATGTAACCATTCATTTGCTTCAAATCCTATGAAACGAATATTAGGCCATTGTACTGAACAGTGAGCCATAAATCTATTATCTCCAACACTTCTTGGTACTTCTATTGGATTACAATCCATAAGTCCGCTTTCAACTATAATATTGCATTCAGGTGCAAATACTTTTTTAGCGACAGAAGCTCCAATTAATGGAAGTCCAGTTCCAACTATAACTATTTGTCCATTTTTTATTTGTTTTGCAATTGTTACCGCTTGCATTTCTTTATTTGTATAATTAGTATAATCTGCCATTTATTTTACCTCCTCAGCTTTTTTAGCATATCCTAGTCCAGGAACTATATTTAAGTTTATTAAACGAGTTGCTCCTAATTTATTTAAATAAGCTTCGTGAGTAGGTACATCATATACCCATTCTTTTAAGAATGCTTCAAAATCTTCTTGTGTTTTACTTGCTACATCATACATTTTTAAGAAAGCATTATCATAATCATAGAATCCGTAACATTGAGATGGATGTGCACCATATGGAGCATGAACAACTGCATCAACACAGAATCCAGCTATTGAATTTTTAGTAGGATCTAAACGAATTTCTTCATTACTTACTACTTGTTCACAAGTAACAATACAACGTTTAGCTGCTATAGCTATATCAACATCATGGAATTCATCTCCTATTATAGAACAAGTTCCATCTGGAGAAGCTTTTTGTACATGTATTATTGCTAAATCTATTTCAGGAACAGGTACTGCTACTACCTTTTCTCCTGGTTTAAATGGATTTTCAACATAAACAAACTTATCATTAGGTAATTTATCTATTGTCTCCCTTACTTCTTTTGAAATTCCCCATTTATTTACTAAATCAGTTCCCATCATCAAACGAACTGGTAAATATGGTAATCCTAATGAAGCTGCATGTAACATTAGCATTATAACATCTTGAGAATAGTCTTCCATATTTAATTTTCCTTGCTCATACCATGCTCTAAAACGTCTAGAAACATTTGTTACTCCTGAGTTAGCTGTATAACAGTTAATATAAGCCTTTACTCTTCCAGCCCCTATTAACATATCCCAATCTCCACCTGCAGGTCCTGATTCTCCTACAAAATCTGTAAATCCTTGTCTTAAAATTTCATAAACTAATGCATATGGTTTTCTATTTGTTGTAAATCCCCCTATAACCATATGATCTCCATTTTTGACATATTTTGCTACTGCGTCTTTTAAAGACATTATTTTACTTTCCACGTCAAAAACCTCCTTAAAGTTTTATTTTATAGTATTTTTTATAAAATTATTTACCAAAAACCATCATAAAGAATCCAGCAGCAACTGCTGAACCAATAACTCCTGCAACGTTTGGTCCCATTGCATGCATTAATAAGAAGTTTGTTGGATTAGCTTTAGCTCCTTCAACTTGTGCTACTCTAGCTGCCATTGGTACTGCTGATACTCCAGCTGATCCAATAAGTGGATTTATCTTTCCTCCAGTTATTATACATAAAACTTTTCCTAATAAAACTCCACCAACAGTTGAAAAACAGAAAGCCATAAGTCCCATACCTATAATAGCTAATGTTTGAGTACGTAAGAATATAGTTCCATTTGCTGTTGCTCCAACTGATAAACCTAATAATAAAGTTACTAAGTTACATAGTGCATTTTGTGCTGTATCAGATAAACGTGCAACAACTCCTGATTCTTTTAATAAATTACCATACATTAACATACCAATTAATGGTGCTGTTGATGGTAATAACAAAGCACAGAATAATGTAACAAAAACTGGGAAAACCACTTTTTCTACTTTTGTTACTTTTCTTAATTGTCCCATTTTTATTTTTCTTTCTTTTTCACTTGTCAAAGCTCTCATTATTGGTGGTTGAATCATTGGAATTAACGCCATATATGAATATGCAGCCACTGCTATTGGTGCTACTAATTCTGGTGCTAAATTATTAGCTATATAAATAGCTGTTGGTCCATCAGCCCCTCCAATTATTCCTATTGCTGCTGCCTCTCCTACTGTAAATAGTCCAGTTGCATTAGCTAACATAAATGCTATATAAATTCCAAATTGTGCTGCTGCTCCAAGTAATAAACTAATTGGATTAGCAATTAATGGTCCAAAATCTGTCATGGCCCCAACACATGTAAAAATTAAACATGGAAATAAACTACTTTTTACTCCACTATATATAATTCTTAATACTCCTGAAGAGTACCATGGCTCAGCTTCTTTCATAAGACCTGCTAATGGTAAATTTGCTAAAAACATTCCAAAAGCTATTGGTAAAAGTAATAATGGCTCATATTTTTTTACAATAGCCATATATATTAATACAAATGAAATTAAAATCATAACAAGTTCTTGCCATGTAGCTCCAACAAATCCTGATTCTAACATAATTCCTTTAAAAACTTCTATAAAATTCATTTACAACTCCTCCTTATTTTAATGTAATTAGAGTTGCATCTGTATCTACTGCGTCACCTTTTTTTACTAAGATAGTATCTACTACCCCGTCAGTAGCTGCTACAACTTCTGTTTCCATTTTCATTGCTTCCATTATTATTACTATTTGACCAGCTTTTACAGGTGTTCCTGAAGTTACTTTTACATCTAAAATTGTTCCTGGTAATGGTGCTACTACTGTTGATGCTCCTCCTGAAACTGGTGCTGCAGGTGCTGCTACAGGTTGTGGTGCTGGTGTATTGTTTACTGGTTGTGGTGCTGCTACAGGTTGTGGTGCTACTGGAGCCTGAACTTCTACTTTAACAGGTGCAGCTGCAATAGCTGGAGCTGCTATTTCCTCACGTGTCATTGGTCTATAATCTTCTACTCTCTCTAATTCTATTTCATATCTTTTTCCATTTACATTGGCAATATACTTCATTGTTTTAAAAACCATCCTTTCATAATCTTTTCATAATCTCTTATTTTTCTTAATATTTTATTTTTTAGAATTAAATCTTAACTAAATTATTATTTAATTTCTTTTATAGACTTAATTCTATATTCTCCTCTTTTAGAACGTAATTCCTCTGAAATAGCTGATATTATTACAGCACAATGTTCTTCATCAACATTTTCTTCAACAGGTTTTACTACTTTAGGAGTTGCTTTATTTTCTCCTAATCCTAGAGAATTAAAAATTTTAGAGAAAATTACAATAGCTATAGCTAATATTGCTAACGCTGTAAAAACAACAGATAAACCTAACGCAGAAACTATTACAGATTCAAATATCCCCATAGTATTTCCAGTAAACATCTCTTACACCTCCCTTATTTTATTTTATATTCCATATTATGGAATGCATTTCATTTTTACAAAATAATTATAATACATTTTGTTTTTTCCGTCAATATATTTTATTATTTTATTTTGACTTTTTTTCAGATAATTTTGTACTTTTTCTTTTCATATAGTTTTTTTATAGTTTCTTAAAAATATCCCATTTTATTAGAAACTTCTTGTGCTGCTAATTTTATTATTTTTTTTAAAAATTCTACTCTCTCCTCTGAAAAAGTTTTAGGTTTTGCTACTACAACTCCTAAAGAAGCAATTACCTGTCCTGAACTATTCCTTATAGGAGCTCCTATTCCAAAAGTTCCTTTTGCATAATCTCCTGATGATGTAGATATTCCTTCTAATCTTATTTTTTTTAATTTTTCTCTTAACTCTAATGGAGTTACTTTTAAATTACTTTTTCCTTTATCTAATACTTCTCTTATATATTTATCAATAAAGTCATCACTTTGAAAAGCTAATATAGCTTTTCTTATAGCTCCATAATGAAGATATAATTCATCTCCGAATTCCTCTACTAGTTTAAGAGTTCTTTTTCCATCTATTCTTTCTAAAACTATTCCTTTATGTTCAACTGGAATAATCAAAAATGTATCTTCTCCCGTTTCCGTAGCAATTCTTTTTAAAACTTCATGTGCTATATTTTGCAGATGTAAATGTTTGGATGCTGATGTTCCTAAGGGAATTAAAGCCGGTCCTAATCTATATTCATGTGATTTTTCATCTTTTACCACATATAATGCCATACATAAAGTTTTTAATATTCTATGAATAGTACTTGGAGGTATATTTAATTCACTTGAAAGTTGAGCTATTGAACAAGTATCTTCACTTTTTTTTAATAATTCTAATAATTCTATTGCTTTTAATAAACTTTGTACCATTTACATTTTTTTAATATATTTTTAGTATATTAATCCTCCTTAAAAATATTTTATAGTATATATAAATTATCCCTTATTTTTAAATTTTAGTCAACTATTTTTTCTTTTTATTCTAATATTCTCTTGTTTTGGAATATATATTTTTTGAAATAATATATATTATATATATTAATATTTTATTTTTATTAAATTTATGAATTTTTATTTTATTTTTTTATATGATACTATTTATTATATATAATTTTATTTTAATTTTATACTGTTCTAACTATTTTAGAACTATTAGTACTAATTAAATTCCTAAAAATATATTCTAAAAAAAGAATATATTTATAATAAATATTATATTACAGGGGGTATTATTTATGACTTTTACTTTTAATATGGCTGAAACTTTAGCTATAGCTATTTTAGTATTACTAGTTGGTAGTGCTATCAAAAAGAAATTTCCTATCTTAGAAAGATTCTTTATTCCTGGACCAGTTGTTGGTGGTGTTGTCTTTTCTATAATTCTTTTAATAGGACATATTACTGGTTCATTTTCTTTTGCTTTCGATGGTATTTTAAAAGATTTCTTAATGGTTGCTTTCTACTCAACAGTTGGATATTTAGCAAGTTTTGAATTATTAAAAAAAGGTGGAGTTGGAGTTGTTTTATTCTTGTTATCAGCTGTTATTCTAGTAGTTATTCAAGATTCATTAGGAGTTTTCTTAGCTAAAATCTTTGGTTTACATCCTTATATAGGACTTGCTGCTGGTTCTATTCCTTTAACTGGAGGACATGGTACTGCTGGAGCTTTTGGTCCATTATTAGAAGAAGCTGGTGCTGGTGGGGCTTTCTCTGTTGCAATTGCTTCTGCTACATATGGATTAGTAGCTGGATGTTTAATAGGAGGTCCTATAGCTAAAAAACTTATGGAAAAACATAATTTAATTGCTAAGAAAGATCAAACTCCTCACCAAACTAAAAGAGAAATAGATAATGAAGTTTTTGAAGGAGACATAGATACTTATGAAGAAAAAGTAAGCGAAACTACTATTTTCCAAGCTGTTGTTTTTATAGGATTAGCTATGGGATGTGGAGCATGGATTCCTCCTTTTGTTAAAGAACATTTAGGATTCGCTATCCCTGTTTATTTAGGACCTATGGTTGTTGCTGCTTTACTTAGAAATGTTATGGATATGGCTAAAAAGAAATTACCTTTAAATGAAATTTCTATGTTAGGAAATATAGCATTATCTGTATTTCTTTCTATGGCTTTAATGTCTATGAAACTTTGGGAACTTGCTGCTTTAGCATTACCTTTAATTGCTATGCTTTTAATTCAAACTTTCATAATGGGAATATTTGCTTATTTTATTACATTTAATATTATGGGAAGAGATTATGATGCCGCTGTTATAGCTTGTGGACATTGTGGATTTGGTTTAGGAGCTACTCCTAATGCAATGGCTAATATGGAAGCATTTACTAAAGCAAATGGTCCATCTGTTAAAGCTTTCTTTGTTATTCCTTTAGTTGGGTCTTTATTTATTGATTTCTTCAATGCAGTTATTATAACTTTCTTTATGAATATGTTTAAATAAAATAAATATAGAAATAATAAAAAAAAGCACGATTTTTATCGTGCTTTTTTAGTATATAATATTATACTCATAAATAATAATTTTATTCCTCCTCATAATCATAACCTTAAATATATTTTTTCTAAATATTTCTTTAAATACTGGGATAATATTTCTTCTTTCTTTCATGATACACATAAATAATATATTCTTAACAATATCAACTCTTTTTTTCTATAAGTTCGGTTTCTCTCAGTTCCTTTGTACTTCTTTCCTTCATAAATTTATTCAATCTTTTTCTTGTAAATCTAAATTTTATCTTTCTTATAGAAGTTTATGCTGAAATAGGCTTCTTCTCTTGATTTTAAACTTCTTAATGTTTCTTATATTCATATGATTTTTTTCTTACTAATTTTATTAAAAATTTTTTCCTAACTAATCAATAATTATTTAAAAATCTTTCTGATACTACTTTCTTTTTCATTTTCATTAAATATCCTTTTAATAAAATCGATATATAATTTTATATTTCTAAAAAATTAGAAATGTATGAATAGATACTTGCTTATGTTATGTAAAATGTTATTATTGCTAAAGATTATAGTTCATTTGTAGATGTTGGTTTATTAAATAGACTTTCTTTACTTTCTCCAACTGCTTTTGGAGAGGGAAATAGACTTTTTACAGAATTTAAAGGAGCTTTAACAGAAAACTATATACTTCAAAGTTTAATACCTCAATTTGAAGTTTCTCCTAGATATTGGTCTGATAATGTCTATGAAATAGATTTTATTATTCAAAATGAAAATGATATTCTCCCTATTGAAGTCAAAATAGAAAAAAATACTAAAGGTAAAAGTCTTTTAAAATTTAAAGAAAAATATTCAGATGATGTAAAATTAAGAGTTAGATTTTCTTTTGATAATTTAACTCTTGATGATGATTTATTAAACATACCTTTATTTATGGCAGACTACAGTAAAAAATTTATTGATATAGCTTTAAAAAAATTAAATAAATAATCATAAATGTGAAGATTTATATTTTTATAGTATATAAAATCTTCACATTTTTATTTTATAATCTAATTTTCAATAATTTTTATTTTTTCATTTTTATTCAAGATTTTATAAAGAGTTATCTCAAATATTTTTGGGTGCTACCTCAATGATTTTTTATAAATTTTTAGAAAGTCAAAAAAAGAAAAAACCCCACAAACACAAGGCTTGTGAGGTGTTGTATATAAAAATAAACTGTAAAAAATTATCTTTTTGAGAATTGGAAATCCTTGATTTTATTAGTATGAATATACATTTTGTTACCTGTGTGTTACCTACAAGGGTATTTTTTATAGTTCTGAAAAGTTTATTACTATAATTTTTTAACTATTCTTACTTTCTTATAAAATCTTTTGTATAAAATTTTATAAAATTTTCTCCATCAAAATGATAATGATTCAAAAGTTTAAATATTTCATCTTGATTGTAACTTTTTAACATCGATAATCCTTTTGCTAATTCTTTTGTATTTTCTTTTAATAATTCTAATTTCTCTTTATCTATACATCTCATTTTATCATTAGGATAAGCATCTTTTGAAATATAATTACTTGGATGAATTATTATAGGAATAGCTTCAAATCTGTTAGATAAATTATAAGTTTCTTCAAACCAATGTATAGATCCTGATAATTGATTACAATAATTTTTTGAGATTGTTTCACTTTTTGCTTCATTTTTACATTCAATTACTAAATAATATTTTGGAGTTATTGCCCATAAATTATCAGGTCCCTTACCTTTATCTTTATCTGGTCTTATTGAAGGAAATCCTAATAGTTCCCCTAATTCCATTATTCCTTCTTCAAAAGAATTATAATCAGCATCATCAAAGTTTAAGTTTATTCTTATTGTATTCATTTTTATACTATATTCATTTGAAGTTAAATCTTTTAACTTTTCAATCAATAAATCTACTTGTGGTTTTGGCTCAATTATTTTCCTTTGTTTTTTTATTCCTTCAATTGGATTTACTAATAGTTTTGAATAAATGTGTGCATTATTCAATAAATTCTGTGCTTCTATAATACTTATAGAATTAAAATATTTAGCAGCTTTTTGGAGTAATAACCCTTTTAATTCTGAACTAATTGTCAAATTAGTTTCAGCAAATTTTATTATTTTTTTTACTCCTAATTCTATTTCTCCTTTTAAAACCAAGTCATAACATTCCCTTAACAATTTTGTTTCAGAAGTTATAGCTAAAGTTCTATCATATTTTTTATCTGCTAATTCCCCTTTTAATGATTGAATCCACTCTTTATTTCTTTTTAAGCAATAATCCATGAGTTCATTAAGAACTTCAATGGTTACTTCATTTTGGCTTTTTACTGCTTCCATTAATTGCATTGAAACTTCATACTGAGTTAATGTAGCTACTGAAAATAGTTTTTCTAATTTAAATTTATTTCTTACAATTAAATCCGTTAATAAATCTCCTAATAAAATTACTACACAATAGTCATCACTTGAACGAACACCTCTTCCCATTCCTTGTTCAATTTTTTGAATTGTATTAGCCATTGTTTCTATATTATTTCCTAAAATCCCCTCTATTAATTTTGCATATTTTCTTTCTACTTTAGGTAAATCATCAATTACTAAAATTCTACACATTTCATTAGGTAAATCTATTCCCTCATACCTATTAACTAAAACTACTAAACCAACATGCCTATTTTTTAAATCTTCTATACTTTTTTTTATATTTTCTTTTTCTACTATTAAATCTGCATACTCTTTCCATCCATTAGCTTTTTTTATAGAAGATACTAATACAATTACATTATAATCTTTAGATTTTTCCTTTAAACTCAACTTTATTTCATCATCATTTAAATTTGGATTCATTAATTTAGGAGTTAAAATCATTCTTTCTCCTATATCTGAACATGTTTTAGGAGTTATTGCTTCATCTAAACTTGATAAATTCAAATAACTTGATAATAAATTGTCATTAGCTAATGTAGCTGTGGTAAATATTCTTCTTTCACATTTTTGATATGATTGTATTGTGTCTATTGGTATCTGATCAAAAGTTATTTCTATACTATTTTTGTCAATAATGCATTCATACCATTTTAAATTTTCTTTTACCAAATCAATTTTAAAAGTTACTTCTTTTTCTTCTAAACCTTTTTTCTCTCTTTCTTCTTCTTCTAATAAAAGTTTAAATACTTCATTACATTTTTTTTGCCATATCCAAAATGGAACTACCATAGCTCCTTGTAATCTACCATATTTAAGTTCTTCATATTTTAAAGGATCTTGTTCTTTTAAGGTAGTTTCAAATTTTGAAAGTATTTTAGTATAAATTTCTCGATCTTTACTAAGTTTTATAGTAAACTGTTCTTCTAATATTGATAATATAGCATGAACATCATCAAATAAAATTGTCCCTATCTCCCCTTCTTTGAATTTACTTTTTCCATTAAATAATTGATGTGAATTTATCACCAATATTGATTTTCCTAAATAAAAATCAGGATCCTTGTCATTATCTGTTACCTCTATTCCTAAGTTAATAGCTTCTTTTTTTACCTGTTCTTTTAAAAAATTATTTGGAACCACATAAATTGCAGGGCCTTTTTTTTCATTTAAAGAACTTTTTAAAATTAGTAATGATACTAAAGTCTTTCCTCCCCCGGTATTCATTTTTATTATTGTATCTTTTTTGCTTTCTCTTTTTTCATACCACTCTTCTAAAACTTGAGATTGGACATCTCTTAAATATTCATATTTTTTAGGTAATGCATTAAATAATTCAGTAGGATTTATTATAGTATTCTTTGAATTTTTCTTTCCAATTGAATTAAAATTTATATTTAAAGCTACCATTCACTTTCCTCCTAAATTTTATAATTTTTATCTTAAAATTTTCACATATTATTATATCATATATTTCGATAAGAATTTCATTTTTATAATTTCTTGACTATTTTGATATTTTTATTCTATAGCTTATATTTCTTCCTTCTCTTATTTTCTCTATAAGTCCTAGTTCTAACATTTCCTTTAAATTTTTTATTACTCCACTACTTGTTAATCTTATTAGTACTTGTAATTCCTCATTTGTTATAGTTCCTTTTTCATCTAATATATCTAATATTTTTCTATAAGTTTTCTTTACTGCAACTCCATTTATTGTATAACTTATCTTTGGTAATGTTATTCTATATACTCCACCTAGTGATTCTATTGTGGGTTCTAACTTATATTCTTTGTATTCTCTAAGTATTTTCTCTATCCCTTTACCTGCTCTATTTGTAATTCCTAAATATCTAAAAATTTCCATTATCTCATTATTTCTACAAACTGATATTCCTAGAGTTAATCCTTTAGGAGAAATATTACTTGGTATCTCTCCTAAAGATATTATCTCTATTCTATCATTATATATTTTAACTATAGTATTCCCTTTAATTATATAATCTCTATGAATAATAGCATTACATATAGCTTCTCTTATGCTTTCTATTGGATAGCTTTTTAATTCTGATATAATCTTTTCCATTTCTTTAAACTGATGTATAAGAGAACTATCTATTTTCTGTCTATTAAAATTAATCATATCAATAATTTCTATTCCAAGTTTATTTTGGTCTGAAAAAAGTTCTCCTATTGATGTTACTTTTCCATCAGAATTTAAAAGATTAAACTTTATCATTGTATCTTCTAAAGTCAAATTTTTTTGTTTTGATTCTTCTTCTAAAAATCCAAAACTATATTCTTTCATAATAAAAAATCTCCTTTTTATATTATTACTTATTATATCATTTTATTATTATTTAATCTAATAATATTGTTGTTGAAATTGTATTGTATATATTTTTTAATATCTTGTATGTATCTACAATAATTACATTATTTAAATTTTCATACTCAAATAATATTTTTCTTACTTTAGTTATAGCATTTTCTCTTGTATTAACATTATCTATTGCTAATCCTAAAGCTCTTCTTACAACTTCATAATCTAATATCAGTCCTTGATTTTGATAAATAAATTCCGTATAATTAATTTTTCCTTGTTTTCTTCTTTCCATTAACCAATTTGCTAATTCATTTGCCCGTAAACTATATAAACGTTCTATTTCTTTAAAATCTAAAAAATTGTCTAAAATATACTTTTTATAATTTTCAAAATAGTTTCCTAAAATATCAAGATTTTCAAATTCAAAAGTATTAAAAGTTCTTCTCAATCTAATTCTTTTTGAAACTTCCATTCTTATCCTTTGTGGTAAATCACTATATGTCTTAGTAATTTCTTCAAATAATTCAGTAGGTAGTTTACTTTCTAAGTTCAAATATTGATTGTAAATTTCTAATCTACTATTATAATTTTTTCCTGAGCAGTTATTTTTATTCGGAGAATAGATTACTATTTCCATTTCTCTTTCTAATAAATTGATATATCCTTTTGTAGATATTCCAGATAACTTTTTATTATATACATTTGCTAAAATATAAAAAATATTTTGATAACCTGTAAAACATTCATCTATATTCATTAGATATGTAAATGGTATATCCACTCTATTTAAAACTATACCCTGTATAATTCCATTCACTTCATATTCTCTTAAAAGATTATAAACTAAATATCTCTGTACTTCAAAACATTCACTTCTTCTAGTTATTAAAAAAGCATTAGTTCCCTTATAAAATCTAGGATAAGATATCTTAACTATAAGATTACCAGTTCTAGAAAGTTCTAACACATTACAAAAATTATATCCATAATTACTTTTTATATTTTCAATATTATAAATTAATGTATTTATTTCATTTATATTAGTAAAAGTATTATTTAATTTTATTGCTATTTCTATTGTATCCATATAGATACCTCCTTTAGTATTAATTCTTATTAATTTCAGTGAGCAGTCAGGAGTGCCATAATTTTCAATTATGGCTTTTTATCTTCCTGCTCACTGATTTAGAAGATAAAACACTATTTTTATATGTTCTTTAATATAAAATAAGCTATTTATAAGTATTTTTTATTATAAATTTGTTACTTTTATTCAATCTATAAAAGTAGATAAATATATATACCCCCAAATGATAAGGAGGTATTCTTTTTTTAAAAAAAGAAAAATTTAATGTTTATACATATACATTGTTGTAAAATAAAAAAATGAGAGGTCTTTTTTAACCTCTCATCAATACTTCCTTTTATTCTTTCTTTATAATTATTGTATTAGTTTCTTTATTATACTCCATATTAACAGTTCTATCATTACTTGTAATTCCCATATCTTTTATGATACTTTGATTAATGGAAATATTATACTGTTCTGATATTCCTTTCTTAGGACTTCTATAACTTAGTTTCTTAATCATAATTTATACCTCCATATTATTGTATATATACATGATATTGTTATATAAAATTATTTTATTACAATATCTTGTGGTTATAGTATATGTACATAGTATTGTTGTATAAATTTATAATATAAAAAGTGTTAAAGAAATAAATTTCTTTAACACTTCTTCTTCTAAGCATAATTACAAATACGCATTACAGAAGTTTCTATAAATCCTAATATTTCTGCTCTCGTCATTTTTCCACTAGCCACCTCTAAAACTTCCTTTAATAACATATCGCCTAATGTTTTTAATGATTTTTCTCCATAGATTAAAGGACTAGCATTAAAGTCTATATTATCTTTCATATTTTCATATGTTATTTTATTTCCAGTTATTTTTATTACTGGAGCTATTGGATTCCCTGTAGGTGTTCCCCTTCCAGAAGTAAATAAAATTATTTGAGCTCCACCTGCTATCATTCCAGCTATAGATGAAGGATCATTTCCTGGAGTATCCATTATTACTAATCCTTTTTTTTCTATTGGTAAAGCATAATCTATAACATCTTGAATTTCTTTTGTTCCTCCTTTATGAATACAACCTAATGATTTTTCTTCTAGAGTTGTAATTCCTCCAGCCTTATTTCCTGGAGAAGGATTTCCTGCTCTTACACTTTCTCCAACCATTTCTAAACTTTTTTCATATCTTTCTATTATTTCATATATCCTATTTTTTATCTCTTGATTCTTTGCTCTTTTAGCTAAAATATGCTCAGCTCCTATAAATTCAGTTGTTTCACTTAAAACTGCTGTTCCTTGATTTTCCACAATTCTATCACAAACTTCTCCAACTACAGGATTAGCAGCTAATCCTGATGTAGGATCAGAACCACCACATTCTGTTCCTATTATTAATTCACTTATTGGAAACTTTTCTTTTTGAATTAAACTAGCTTCTTGAACTAATTCAATCGCATATCTAGTTCCTTTTTCTACCGTTTTTAAGGTTCCTCCCTCTTCTTGAATTATTAAAGTTTTCATTGGTTTATTTGTTCTTTTCTTTATTTCTTCCACAACTAAATCCATTTGACAATTTTCACAACCTAATGATACAACAACAATTCCATATATATTGGGATTTGCTGCATAACCAGCCATCATATCCATAGTATACTTTTGATCAGCAGGAACTTGGGAACAACCATTTTGATTATTAAAAGTAACAGTTCCTTTTACCTTTTCAGATATCATTCTTGCTGTATCAGAAGCACAAACACTAGCAGGAAGAATCAATACATGATTTCTTACCCCTACTTTTCCATCTGCTCTTTTATAACCATAAAATTCCATATTATCTCCTTATTAATTTTTTTCACTTTTTATATTATGTGTATGAACATGAGTTCCTTTTTTTATTTCTTCTATCGCTATTCCTATTACTTCTCCATATTTTTTTATAATTTCCCCTTTATTTATATTTTCTAAAGCTATTTTATGATAAATAGGAATATCTTCTAGAATTTCTATTTCTTTTATTTTTTCATCAACTGTTTTATATTCTATTTTTTCTCCTTTTTTTATATATTCTATTGCCACAATAATATTATCATTTTTACTAATAGTAATTCCTTTTATCATATTTCTCCTCTTCTTTTTCTTAATAGAATAATTCAACTAATAAAGTTGAAAAATGTGGTATAAATGTTAAAAGTATTAAAACAATAACTAATAAAATATAAAATGGTACTGCTTCTTTTATAAAATCTTTTATTTTACATTTTGTAATTCCACAAGTAACGAACATTAAAGTTCCCATTGGTGGAGATAAAGTTCCAATTGAAACATTAAATATAAATATCATTGCAAATTGAATAGGATCTATTCCAAATTTTAAAGCTATTGGTGCAAATAATGGAACTAATATAATCGTAATAGCATTTCCTTCTATAAACATTCCTACTAAAATTAAAAATATATTTACGATTATTAAAAAGGCATATTTACTTTCAAAAGAATTTACTATAAAATCTGTTAATTGTTGAGGTACTCTTTCTTTTGTCAAAACCCAAGATAGAGCTGCCGCAGCTCCAACTATTAACATTATAGTTGAAGTTGTTATTACTGTTTCCTTTATTCCAATTATAATTTTCTTTAAATCTAACTCCTTATAAACAAATCCCAATATTAAAGAATAAATTATAGCCACTGATCCAGCTTCTGTAGGAGTAAATAATCCTATTCTTATTCCACCTATTATTATTATAGGTAAACACAAAGGTAAAGCTGCTCCCTTAAGTGCTGTTAAAAATTCTTTCTTAGTTACTTTTCTTTCATAAATAGGAAGATATCCTCTTTTTTTAGACATTATATGTACTAATATCATTAATGAAACACACAGTAAAGTTCCTACTCCTATTCCTGATACAAATAATTTTCCAATAGATACATTTGCTATTGAACCATATAATATCATTCCTATTCCTGGAGGAATTAAAGGGGTTATCATAGCGGAAGTTGCTGTTACAACTGAAGAAAATTCTTTTGAAAATCCTTTTTTCTCCATTTCTGGAACTAACATTTTTGCTTCCATAGCTGCATCAGCCAAATTAGAACCTGATAAACCTCCCATTAAAGTAGATAATAATACATTAACTTGTGCTAGTCCTCCTGTCATTCTCCCTGTTAAAACAGTACAAAACTCCATTATTCTTTGAGTTACACCTGAATAATTCATAAAAACTCCAGCACAAACGAAAAATGGAATTGCTAATAATGGTATACTTTCTATACCTGAGGTTATTCTCTGAGCCA
Organism: Fusobacterium perfoetens ATCC 29250; assembly: GCF_000622245.1. Classification (NCBI taxonomy): domain Bacteria; kingdom Fusobacteriati; phylum Fusobacteriota; class Fusobacteriia; order Fusobacteriales; family Fusobacteriaceae; genus Fusobacterium; species Fusobacterium perfoetens. The sequence goes on from NZ_KK211417.1 coordinate 21,844, forward strand.
TTATTAATTGAGGAACTCTTGGAGTTAAAATAAAATAAGTTGCTGTTCCCGCCAAAATAGAAATAAATACAGGAACTTTTAAGAAAAGAAAAACTAATAATATTATTCCTACTAATCCTATAATACTAATCTCCATCTACTTCCTCCTTTTTAAATTCTATTAATTCTATTCCAAAAATCTCTTTTATTTCTACTAAAATATAATTTATAATCATTAACAAACATCCTATTGGAATTGCTGAATAAATATATTGACTAGGAATATGTAATATATTTGTTGTTCTATTTGTATTAATAAACTGTTGAACTAAACTACATCCATTTTTTAAAATAAATACTAATGTACTTATTGTTATTATAGCTATAAAAATTTCAATAATTTTTTGAATTCTTTCAGGAAATAAATCTACTATCATATCTATAGCAATATGACTCGAATATCTAAAAGCTGCACTTGCACCATAAAATATAACCCATATAGCTAGTCCTAATTGTACTTCTTCTTGCCATATAATTGGATTATTAAAAAAATATCTCATTATACTTCCAAAAAAAGTTATTATGATTAAAATAATTAAAGCTATTCCTGCTATAACTAAATCTAAATTTAAAATATTAGATATTATTTTTTTCATAATTATAACTCCTTTATTATTTTATGATTTCTTTAATTCTTTCTAGTAATCCTTTAGACCAAGTTTCTGTTATTTCTTTATATTGATAGAAAGGTTTCGCTTTTTCATTAAACTCATCAAAATCTATTTCTGTTACTTTAACTCCTTCTTTTTTCAATTTCTCTAAACAATCAATATCCGCTTGTTCTGCTAATTTATTTTGATAATCTCCTGCTTCTCTACAAGTAGAAATTAATAACTCTTGTTGTTCTTTTGTTAAACTATTAAAGAAAGATGTTCCTACAACAATAGAAGATAAATCTCTGATATGACCATCTAACATTAAATTTTTAGCAACTTCTTGATATTTTCCACTATAAATAACTGATAATGGATTTTCTAATCCTTCAATAGTTCCTTGTTGTAATGATGTGTAAACTTCTGATAAAGCCATTGGAGTTGGTGTTGCTCCCAATACTTCAAATCCTTTAACATGAATAGTACTATTTTGCGTACGAATTTTCATTCCTTTTAAATCTTTTACACTTTTAACTGGCTTAGTTGTTATAGTATGTCTAACCCCATATCTCCAATTTTCTCCTATTATTTTCATTCCTTTGCTTTCTAATTGAGTCATTTGTTCTTTCCACCAGTCGCTTGCAACTAATTTATCTAATTGTTCCCAATTTTCAAATAAATATGGTGCTTGCATTATTCCTAAGTCAGGAACTCCTCTATCTGCATAAAAAGGTCCATTTCCTATTGCTGCAATGGCATCCCCTGCTAACATTTGATCTATTAAATCACTTTTAGAACCTAATTGTCCTGATGGAAAAACTTCTAATTTCATTGTTCCGTTACTACGTTCATCTAAAATTTTTGCCCAATAAAGAGCTGCCTCTTGAACAGGATCTCCAGGATTATTATCATGTCCAAATTGTAATACAATTACATCATTTTTTTCATTAACAACTTCTTTTTTTTCGCCTCCACATCCTCCAACAAGTAAAGTTCCTAATAACATTGATACACATAAAATTTTTTTCATATTTTCCTCCTTTTTTATCCTAATAAAATTGATATTTTATTTGCTACTTCTTTTATTTTTTCTCCTCTTTTTTTCATTTCATTTTCTGAAACATTTCCATATAATCCAGCAATACTTATAGCTCCTATAACCTTTCCATCTTGAAATAAAGGAGCAGCCACACAAGAAATATCTTCATCTCCTTCACGATAGTCTTTTGAATAACCTCTTTCTTTAGCCTCTAATATATCTTTTTTTAATTTATATGGGTCTATTATTGTATATTTAGTTTTTGCTACTAACTTTATTCTTTGAATATATTCTTCGATTTCTTTTTCTGTAAATGTTGATAGAATAGCTTTTCCTAATCCTGTATAATATAAAGATTTTTTACTTCCTAGAACTGCTGTTATTTTTATATTTTTTGTACTTTCTATTTTTCCAACATATAAAACATAATCGCCATCTTTAAGAGCTAAAAAAATAGTTTCATTATATTCTTCATTTAATTTTTTTAAAAATGGATTAACAACGTCTATAATTTCTCTTTTATTTTTTACAGATAAAGATAATTCTAATATTTTATTTCCTAATATATATCTTTTATTCTCTTCCGACTCTTGATATATGTACTCTTTTTTTAATAAAGCTTTTACTATATCATCTACAGAACTTCTAGGAATTTCCAATTCTTTTGATATCTCTGAAATTGTCATTCCTTTTTTTGAGGAAGCTATAATTTCTAAAATTTCTAGAGTTTTTAAAGTTGATTTATTCATAAAATTACTCCTCTTTTAAAATTTTCATTGCTCCTTTTACTGAAAAATCATTTTCTAAAATTAATTCAATATCAGAAAATATATTTAATTTTTTTAAGATTAGATACAAAGCATTAGAAATTATATTATTACCTACTATTACAATCTTGTTATATTTATTTTGATAATTATTTTTATAAATAGCTTTTATATCTCCCTCTATTATTATTCCAAGTAAATAATTTTCTTTTTCTTCTAATGATAAATTTTGAGCTAAATCAAGCCCACGTAACATAAATGTAGATTGATTTATACCATATTTTTTACTCATCTCATAACCTAATAACAAAAATTTTTCATTTATTTTATTACAAAACTTTCCTTCTACAGAATTTTTTAAAATAGTATTTTTAGTTAATACCTCATATAATTCTCCACTCATTGTTGTTGTAAAATCAACCACATTTTTTTCTCTTATTTCAATAATTTTATTATGAGACCCTGGTAAAAGTAGTATAAAATCTTCTTTTGTATCAAGTTTATCTAATATTCCAAAAACTTCCGTTTCTTCTCCTCTAATAACATCTATACTTTTTAAGTTATCTTCTAAAAAATATTGTTTTTCAACTTTTATTCCAGGAATTAACAAAATATTAAACTCTTTTAATTTGCAAACTTCTATTTTTTCTCTTATCTTTTTTAAATTCACTGGAACTTTTATATGTTTAACTTCTTTTAATCCTAAGGAAGAAGTGATCATTCCAGAAGCGACAATATATTCAATATCTTCTTTTTCAAGTTTATTTTCCTCAAAAATTTTTTTTAAAAACTCATATAAATTTTGAATAAATAATTCTTTACCTATTTTTACTCCATTCGGTGATTTTTTTTCAAAAATTATTTTTTTATCTTTAATAATTCTTATTCTTAAATTCGATGTTCCAGCATCTATTGCTATTATTTTTTTCATATTTTTGTCGCCTCTATATTTTTTAAAATATTTTTTGTATTTTTAATCTTTTCTCTTAATTCTTCAAATTTATTTTCTTTTATTAATTTATTATCTATAAGAGAACTTCCTAAGCCTACACTACAAAAACCTCTTTTAAAAAATTCATTCATATTTTTTTCAGAAACTCCACCAACTGCCATACAATCGAAATTATTTAATGGTCCTTTTAAAGCCTTTAAATATGTCATAGGCATTTCATTTGCTGGGAATAATTTTAAAATTTTACAACATTTGTATTTCAATGCTATTGCAGCTTCAGAAGGAGTTAAAAAACCACAAACACATAAAATATTTGTTTTTTCTACTTCCTTTAAAATTTCTTCATCTGTATTTGGAGTTAAAATAAATTTTACATTATTTTTTATTGCAAATTTTAATCTTTCTTTAGTAGTAACTGTTCCTGCGCCTATTATAAAATCATTTTCATACTTTTTTAGAATTTTAAATTGTTCTTCGATATCATTACTATTTAGTGCAATTTCTAAAACTTTTATTTTTTCTTCTTTTAAAATTTCAAGAAGTTTTTCTAAATGAAGTGTTGGAACATTTCTTAAAATCGTAACAATTTTCTCTGCTTTTATAATTTCTTTTATATCATTCATAAAAATAAGACCTCCTTCTTATTATAATTTAACGTAAATACGTTATTATAACGTGTTTATGTTTTTTAAATTTTACTTTACCACTTTTTTAAATTCAACACTTTTTCAAAAAATATATTTTTATTATATTTTTTGTTTTAAAATAATACTATATTTCCGATTTACGTGACGTAAATACGTTGCTATTTTTTGTTTTTTTTATTTTAAAACTTTCTAACTTTGTATTAAAAAATTTAAATATTATATTAACTAAAAAAAAGATAGAGATATTACTCTCTATCTTTTTTCTTCAATCCCAAATAAATTATTAAATAGTCCTTTTGGATTTTTATTTGAAAAGTCTATTTCCTTATACTCATCTTCTTTTAAAGTTATAAACTTTATTTTCATTTCTTTATATTCATATAAATAATCATTATCTTCTTTCTTTAATTCTTTTTGAAAATCTTCTATATTATCACTATTAATAATAAAATTTCCTATTGATAGTAATACCAGAGATTTATTTTCTTTTAACATTATAGAAGATATATCATCACATGAATAATAGAAATGTTCTCCTAAGACCTCTACTCTTTGAATAGTGTTTTTATTATTTTTTATTAAATCCAATAATTTCATTATTATATCCTTTATTACTTTGATAACTATTGCTTAGTTTTCTAAAAGTATTTTTATTTTGTTATCTAATATTCTTATCTTTTCATCATAATATTTATCTAATTTAGAATTAACATATTCTTCTTTTAACTTTCTTATAAATGTTTCACTTTTATAAAACTTATACAAAGTTACAATAAATCCTCCTATATCTAACTTATTAAAATTTTTTGTTATAGAGGTATATATTAAATTACTCGTAGTGGAAATCATATTTGAATATAATATTATTTTCTTTGTTCTAACCTCATATATTTTTCTATTATCTATTGTTTCATTATAATAAAAATTATGTAACATTGTTATAATAGAACTTATTAACGAAGAAAATAAAACTCCACGAGAAATACTATAAAAATCTATTCTATATTCTTCACCTAATAATTGTCCTGCAAATTCTGGAGAAATATTATTTAAAATAGGAACTGGTAATCCCATTTTAGTAAATGCATCACTCGAAAAATGTAACCCTTGTTTTAAAAAAGCTACAGGTAATAATAATTTATCTTCTCTTATTTGAATAAAAAAATTTTGAAATACTTCTGATATTAAAATAGGTCTTTCTATTTTCATATTTTTTATTGTATAAGATTCTAGAGAAAAGTTGTTTTTAGTTAAAGTATTAGTAATAATATTTACTGTTCCAAAGATCCACCCTAATAGTGGATCATGTCCTAAAGTAGTGTATCTATGATTAGCCCCTGATATTCCATGAGAAAATTTTTCAAATTGACTATAAAATTCTTCTTTTGTAGTTAAATACTTTGTAGCATCATATGGAACTGATCCCAATAATATTTCCGCATATCTTTCTTTTTTAGTTTTTTTACTTATTTGTTTACTAATTAAATCTGGAATTTTATCTCCTTCTGATGCATTAGAAAATCTTAATGAGTTGTTATCTATAAAAAATTGTCTTGCTATTTGTAAAAAAACACCTAAAAATAAAAGTTTAGTATCTAGTTCATTTAATTTAGTTTTATTTTTAAATTCAATTTCATAATTTTTTTTAGTTTCTTGATATTTATTAAATTCTTTTTTTATATCTTTATCTGTAGCATTTATATTTTTTATTTTCTCTATTAATTTTTTTCTTAAGTCTTCATTCATAATTTTTTTCCTAATATTTTTTATTTTTCTTCTAATATTCTTATCATTTCTTCTTTTGTTTTTTCTTCACCACTTTTATATCCATACTTATAATTAATTTCTGCTTTTCTTTTTTCTTCTCTCTCTTTTTCCTCAAAATAATTTACTACTAACCAACCAACACTTTCTGTAGCTGTAGCTGCTGTTCCAGATTTTATAACATTTCCCCAAAGTGGTATCCAACCCACTAATTGTCTTGCTATTTGTCTTCCTACCATTCCTCCTCCTACTGCTGTTAATATATTTCTCGCTGCCTGCTCTGTTATATCTCTATTATATATTTTAGCTAAAGATATAACCATTCCAACTTGAATTCCTGTTATAGAAATTATATCTCCACAAGGTACTTGAGCTAATCCTGCTCCTACTCCTCCTGCTGCTATTGCTGCTGCATGAATAACTGCATGACATTTATCTCTTCTTGACATATCTTACTTCCTCCTTGTATAAAATAATTTATTTTTTATTTATTTAATAATTTTAATATCTTTTCCTTGACTTAATATCCATTTATTTATTCCGTTTCCAAAAACTTCCACTTTTACTATATAATATCCTTCTCCATTTTCAATAATTTCTGCTGTTGGTAATTTATCTAATACTGCTTCTATTGAGTTTCCTGTATATTTAAATTTTATTCTTTGTAATTTCCCACCTGTCATAAATTGAACTCTTTTTCTAAATTCTCCTTCTTCAAATCTATCTTTATAAGGGATTGGAAAATGCTCTTCTAATACTCTATATTTTTTTACTCTATCTATTCTATAAATAGTAGGAAATACATCATCTTTATTTTCAAAATATTTTTCTTTATCTATTCCATCTATATGAGCTAGTACATAAAAATAATATTCAGAAAACATAATTCCTACTGGTAAAATTACTCTCTTTACTACTGATTTATCTGTTTTTTCATATTCAATTTCTATTTTTAAATGTTTTTGTACTGCTTCGCCTATTTCCCAAAGACTTTTAAGATAACTTTTTTTATGTTGTAACTCCATATAATGAAATTTTTCATTTTCGATTAATTTAGATACTTTTAAATAACTTTCTCTAGGTACACATTGTTTCATTAGTTTATCTATTATTTCCATCATTTCTGATTTCAAAAAAGCTCTACTGTCTAATAATATTTTACTTACTGCTAAAATTTCACTATTAGTCAATTTTTGATTATCATCATTTTTTAAAATATATCCATTAAGTTTTTCATTATAAACAATCTCTGAAATATTATTAGTAGTTATTAAAAAATTTCTTAAGTCACTTATATCTCTATGAATACTTCTTTCACTTACTCCATATTCCTGAGCTAATTTTTTTCTATTTATTTCTTTTCCATTTAGTAATCTTAAATAAATATCTAAAATTCTTTGATTTTTCATTTTTCCTCCATTATTTAATTACTTAAGATTTATCTAAATATATTTTATATTATTGAGATTGACAAAAATTGTCATTTATAAAAAAATGAAGATATTTATTACCTTCATTTTTATTATTTATTAGTTCTTTTTATTGAAAGTAATCCCCATTAATTATTCTTTTTCATTTCCTTTAGCTATTCTTAAACCTAATTCAACTATTTCTTCATTTGTTATTTCTTTCTTTTTATTATTTAAGTCTAGGAATACAAGCATTGCAAGTATTCCTATTCTTTTATTCCCATCTAAAAATGGATGATTTCTTATAAGACTATTGCATAATTGATTAGCTTTATCATCTAATGTTTTATATAAATCTTCTCTACCAAAACTTATAAATGGAGAATTAATAGCTGTTTCTAAAAGTCCTATATCTCTTATTCCTCTTATACCACCAGTTTTATCTATTATTTTTTCATGTAAGAATATAATATCTTCTATTGACAACTTAATCACTATGATAACTCCTTAAAAGCCTTTAAATATTTTTCTAAATAATAATCTGCTAATTTTTCTAATATTTCTTTATCTGTATTAATTTTATCTTTCATAGTTTTACCTCTTAATTATGCTATATACTCCACATATTTAATTTCAAATTGATATTCTTTATCATAACTTTTAGCTCTTAAGAAAGAATAACCTGTTTCCTCATCTCTTTCTATTGCTATTACTATTATTTCCCAAAGAACTCCTTGATAATATATTTTTATCTTCTTTCTCTTCCTTGTTGCTTGTTCTAATTGTAAGAATAAATTTTTAAATAATATTTTTTGCCTTATACTTGGATGTAAATTAGCATAAGTTATAAATAAATTTCTTAGAAAGACACTTTCTTCTTCTATATGACTAAACTTTAGCATATCAGGAAAGTATTTTGTATTTTTCTCATTTAAGCTAAATATAATTGACTTCTTTTCATCAAATATATCAAAACTTACTTCTAATCCTTTTTCAAATCCTAATCCTTCAACTATAAGATTACAAATAGTTTCTTTTTTTAGTTCAAAATATTCTTTATCTTTGTATAAAATTTCTTGAACAAGTTTAGGAAATGTTACTCTTACTTTTCTTCTCAATCATTTCCCTCCTAACTTCTCTATTAATATAATTATACACCCTATATAAAAGTACTCAAAGAGAACATTTTTTTATAATATTCTTTTTAGAAACTATGTTTTTTCAATGATTCTACTGTTCCTTGAAATAGTGTTTTCTCTCCTAAAAGTTTATTATCACAATCTAGGAAGAATACTTTAAATTCTTCATTATTCTTTATTCCCATATTAATATTTAAAAATTCTATTAATTCTCGCATTGTTCTTATTCTTGTGAAGTCTTTATTTTTTAATTTTTCTTTTCCTATGATATATATAAGATTTTTTAGTTCTTCTATTTCCTCATTTATTTCGTAGCTTTTCATCTTATAAACTACTTCATCTACATCTTTACATTTTAAAAATTTTAATATCTTTTCCATAATTTTCCTCCATAATAATAGAGGACTTCCTATTGGAAGTCCTTATTTTCTTCTATATAATATTTATTACTATCATTTTCAAATCTTGACATAGTAATCATATATTCTTCTATAGCTTTCTTATAATTAGTTACCATAAGAATAAAGTTTTCATATGTTGTTTCTCCATATTCTCTATATTCTCTACAGCAATTATATTTATTTTTAATTTCCTTAAATTCTATGCGATAGTCAGGTGCTTTTCTATTATCCATATAAAATTTAACCACTTTAGGAGTTAGACTTTGTTTTGATGTAGTTATTAAAACTTTTTTCATTTGCCCTAAAATAGGTTTTACTTCTGCTGTATCCATTTGTACTCTAAAGTTTCCCATACATCCTAAGATATTACCTTTAATTAAAAATAGATACAATAAAAATAATAAATATCTAATTCTTAACTTCAAAGGTCAAAAAATGAAGTATGATAATTACTATAGAGAAAAGTTTCTTCCTATCATGGAACAATTAAACATGAAACATAGACCACACGATTGTCGTCATACTTTTGCTACACTTCTTAGTAATGCCAATGCTAATGCTACTGCTATTAAGAAAATGATAGGACATGAAAGCTATATTACTACTGAAAAAATATATACTCATAAGGATATAGAAGAACTTAGAAAAAATGTTGAACTAATAAAATAATAAATAATGTGATAGTTTACACAATATTTTATAGAAAAATGTGTAAATTATCACATATTTTTATAAAAAAATGTGATATAATATAATAAATAGTTAGGAGGTTTATTATGAAAAGATTTATATTAGATGATTTGATAAAATGGAAAAATTCAAAATATAGAAAGCCTCTTATTTTAAAAGGGGTTAGACAAGTAGGAAAAACTTGGATTTTAAAAGAATTTGGAAAGTTATATTATGATAATGTAGCTTACTTTAACTTTGATGAAAATATTGAATATCGTCAATTTTTTGAAACTACTAAAGATATAAATAGAATATTACAAAATCTTATGCTTATAAGTAATCAAAAAATAGAACCTAATAATACTTTAATAATATTTGATGAAGTACAAGATTGTCCAGAAGTTATAAATTCTCTTAAATACTTTTATGAAAATGCTCCAGAGTATCATATAGCTTGTGCTGGTTCTCTTTTAGGAATAACATTAGCTAAACCTTCGTCTTTTCCAGTTGGAAAAGTTGATTTCTTAAATATTTATCCTATGACATTTAGTGAATTTTTATTAGCAAATGGAGATGAAAATCTTAAACTTTTTTTAGATAGTATTGAGGATATTGAAAAAATACCTGACGCTTTCTATAATCCTTTATATGAAAAATTAAAAATGTATTATATAACTGGTGGTATGCCTGAACCAGTATATATGTGGACTAAAGAAAGAGATACTGATTTAATGATAAAAAGTTTAAATAATATTATAGAAGCTTATGAGAGAGATTTTGCAAAACATCCTAATGTAAAAGAATTTCCTAAAATTTCTATGATTTGGAAATCAATTCCATCTCAACTTAGTAGAGAAAATAAGAAGTTTATATATAAAGTTGTCAAAGAAGGAGCAAGGGCTAGAGAATATGAAGACGCTCTTCAATGGTTAGTAAATGCTAACTTAGTTTCTAAAGTATATAGAAGTTCAGCTCCTAGAATACCTTTATCAGCTTATGATGATTTATCTGCTTTTAAAATATATTTAGTAGATGTTGGTTTATTAAATAGGCTTTCTTTACTTTCTCCAACTGCTTTTGGAGAGGGAAATAGACTTTTTACAGAATTTAAAGGAGCTTTAACAGAAAACTATATACTTCAAAGTTT
>NZ_KK211417.1:32797-111899 GCF_000622245.1 Fusobacterium perfoetens ATCC 29250
TAGAAAGTCAAAAAAAGAAAAAACCCCACAAACACAAGGCTTGTGAGGTGTTGTATATAAAAATAAACTGTAAAAAATTATCTTTTTGAGAATTGAGGACTTCTTCTTGCTTTTCTTCTTCCGAATTTCTTTCTTTCAACCATTCTTGAGTCTCTAGTTAAGAATCCAGCTTCTTTTAAAGCTCCTCTTAAAGTTTCATCAGCTAATAATAAAGCTCTTGCAACTCCGTGTCTAATTGCTCCAGCTTGTCCAGAGTTTCCTCCTCCATAAACATTAACTATAACTTGATATTTATCTAAAGTTTCAGTTAAAACTAATGGTTGCTCAACTATTTTAGAAAGAATTTCTCTTCCTCCGAAGTATTCTTTCATTTCTTTACCGTTTATAACAATTCCTTTTTCTCCAGGAATTAATCTTACTCTTGCTACAGAAGTTTTTCTTCTTCCAGTTCCTCTAAATTGATTCATTTCTGCCACTGTTAATACCCCCTTACATTTCTACCTTTGTAGGTTTTTGTGCAACATGATCGTGCTCAGCACCAACAAATAATCTTAATCTTGTTAATTGTTCTCTTCCTAATTTATTTTTTGGAAGCATTCTTTTTACAGCTAGCATTAAAGCGTCTTCTGGTTTTTTAGTCATAACTTCAGCAAAAGTTCTTTTGCTAATTCCTCCTGGGAATCCAGAGTGTCTATAATATAGTTTATCTGTCATTTTCTTTCCAGTAACTACTATTTTATCTATATTAGTAACTACTACATAATCTCCTCCATCAACATGAGGTGTGAAAGAAACTTTTTCTTTTCCCATTAATTTTTTAGCGATTTCTACTGCTAATCTTCCTAAAACTACTCCTTCAGCGTCGTAGTGATACCAATCTCTAACAACATCTTCTTTTCTTTGCATTACAGTGTATTTTTTCACTTTTTTCCTCCTAAAAAATTCAGTTATATAATATATATAACGCAACGGTCCTTTGTGGGAAAGGTTAAATTACCTTATGATTATACATGAATTAGCAAAAAAAGTCAAGAAAATTTATTAATTTTTAAACTTTTTTGTTAAATTATACTTAAAATTTATTTTTATATAAAAATAGAGAGGAATAAACCTCTCTATTTAATCGTTAATTTATAAATATATTTTATTACTTTTTGGAATATATTTTTTCTCTTCTTGTTTTTGTCCTTTATAAAAAGCTTTATAAGCTCTATAAGTTTCAAATACATCCAATTTAGAAGAAATCTCAAATGGTGAATGCATAGCAAGTAAAGCTGGACCAATATCTATTGTATTAATTCCTTTTTTTGATAGATATTTAGCAACTGTTCCTCCTCCACCTTCATCAACTTTTCCTAACATTCCTGTTTGCCATAATATATTGTTATCATTTAACATTTTTCTAATTTCTCCAACATATTCAGCATCAGCATCATTAGTACTATATTTTCCACCAGAACCTGTATATTTTACTATAACAACTCCATATCCAAGTTGTGGAGCATTTTGAGAGTCGTGAACACTTTTAAATATTGGATCTATTCCAGCATTAACATCTGAAGATAGTGCTTTGGAATTCCAAAAAACTTCTTTTAAATATAAATCTGAATAATTTCCTTTTACTTTATAAATCATATCACTTGTGAAATAATCTATAAATTCACTTTGAAGACCTGTTGCACCATCAGAACCTGTTTCTTCTTTATCAGCTAAGAAACATACTATTGTTCTCTCTGGTACTTCATGAATATCAAGAATAGCTCTTAAAGATGTATAAGCACAAATTCTATCATCTTGACCATAAGCTCCAATCATAGACCTGTCTAATCCTACATCTTTAGCTTTTTGACTTGGAACTAATTCCAATTCAGCTGAAATAAAATCTTCTTCTGTCATTCCATATATTTTATTAAGTTTTTCTAAAATATTATATTTTACTAAATCTTTTATTTCTTTGTCCTCTATAGTTGTTGGAATTGAACCTACAATTATTTGTAATTCTTCTCCTTTTATAACTTCTCTAGCAGTTCTATCTCCTTGAACTTTTCTATCTAGATGAGGTAAAATATCTGGAACTGTAAATACAGGGTCTCCCTCATGTTCTCCTATAGAAACTTTTACTTTTTCTCCATTAGAAAGAACTACTACTCCATGAAGAGCTAATGGGATTGAAGCCCATTGATATTTTTTTATTCCACCATAATAATGTGTTTTCATATAAGCTAGTTCAAACTCTTCATATAATGGATTTTGTTTTAAATCAAGTCTAGGAGAATCTATATGAGAAACTATATAATTTATTCCTTTTAAAATATCTTCTTTACCAATTACAGCAAGAACTATATTTTTATGTCTATTAAGGTAGTAAATTTTATCTCCAGGAACAAGATAAGTCTTTAATCTAGCATCTACAAACCCACATTCTTTTGCAAAACTAGTAGCTAATTCAACAAACTCTCTTTCTGTTTTTCCAAGGTCTAAAACTTTTTTGTATTCCTCTCCCATGGCAAATATCTCTTCCATTTTTTCAGAAGAAATATTTTTCCAACCATTAGTTTTTTTGTATAACATTTTCTACCACCTACTTTTTAGCTTTTATTTTTATTTAGCTAATCTTTTATTTAAAGCTTCAGCTTCTTTTTCATATCCTTTTTTACCTAATAATGCAAACATATTTTTCTTATAAGCTTCTACACCTGGTTGGTCAAATGGATTTACTTCTAATAAATATCCACTAATTCCACAAGCTTTTTCAAAGAAATAGAATAAATATCCTAAACTGAAAGCATCTACTTTAGGCATACATACTCTTATATTAGGTACTCCACCATCAACATGAGCTAATTGAGTTCCTAACATAGCTTTTTCATTAACAAAGTTCATTCCTTTTCCTGCTATATAGTTAAGTCCATCTAAATCATCTTTATCAAATGGAATTACTACATCTGTTTCTTTTTCTTCTATATCAATAAGAGTTTCGAATAATGTTCTTTGGCCATCTTGAATATATTGTCCCATAGAATGTAAATCAGTACTTAAATCTACTGATGCTGGGAATAATCCTTTTCCATCTTTTCCTTCTGATTCTCCATATAATTGTTTCCACCATTCAGCAACATAATGTAATTTAGGTTCATAATTTATTAAAAGTTCTATTGATTTTCCTTTTCTTAATAATAAATTTCTAGTTGCTGCATATTTATAACAATCATTTTCTTTATAAGGAGCTGTATAATCATTTTGAGCTTCTCTTGCTCCAGCCATTAAATCATCTATATTAATTCCAGCTGCTGCTATTGGTAGTAATCCAACTGGAGTTAAAACAGAAAATCTTCCTCCAACATTGTCTGGAATTGTGAATGTTTCATATCCCTCTTCTGTAGCTAATTTTTTTAGAGCTCCTTTTGCTGAATCTGTTGTAGCAAATATTCTTTCTCTAGCTCCCTCTATTCCATATTTTTTCTCTAACATTTCTTTAAAAATTCTAAAAGCAATAGCTGGTTCTGTTGTTGTTCCTGATTTAGAAATTACATTTACTGAAAAATCTCTATCTCCAATAGCTTCTATTAAATGAGCTAAATAAGTTCCAGAGATGCTATTTCCAGCAAAATATATTTCTGGATGTCCTTTAGTTACTTTATTATAGAATGTATGAGATAGAAAATCTATAGTTGCTCTTGCTCCTAAATATGAACCTCCAATTCCTATAACAACTAAAACTTCTGAATTATTTTTAATCTTTTCAGCAGCTTTTTTTATTCTTTCAAATTCGTCCTTATCATAATCTGTAGGAAGAGTTATCCAACCTAAAAAGTCATTTCCTTTTCCTGTTCCTTCCATAAGAACTTTTTCAGCTTCATTAACTTCAGTTTCCATTCCTAAAATTTCTTCTTCAGATACAAAACTTGAAACTTTTGATAAATCCAATTTTAGTTTATTCATTATACATCACTCCTATTTTAATTTATAATTTTTATCTTTTCTTTTCTAAAATTTTTAATCTATCTTCAAGATTTTTTATTTTTATATTATTAATTTCAACCATTTTTTTTAAAGTATCTATATCTTCACTTGTTTGGGATAATTTTTCTTCAAATTCTTTATAATCAAATCCTATTTTATTAAGTTCAGCAGAAAAATTTGTTACAATTCCTCTTAAGACTTCTATTTCTTTTTTATCTATTTTTTCCATATCTAATTTATTAAATAATTTTGACAATTCATAAGCAAATTGATATCTTGTTAAAGGTGCATTTCCATTAAAATTTACTTCTTTCTCATCTATAATCTGATTATTTACTAAATTGTTAATAGATTTATATGCCCAATGTTCTTTGGGAACATCTTTAAATGAAACCTCTCCATATACCATTATTGAAAAAATAAAAAGACTTCCTAATAATTTTAATTTCATATTTCCTCCTTCTCTTAGTATAGCATAAGATTATTCTATTATCAACAATACTTCTAATAAAAATTATTTTAAAATAAACATCTCTTTAAAAGCTTTTATCCTATTTCTACTTAAAGGAATTTTTTTTGAAATATTCTCAAGTTTTATTAAATAACTTCCACTAAACCAAGCCTCAAGTTCTCTTATTTTATCTACATTCACTAAATAAGCTCTATGACTTTTAAAAAATTTTTTATTTGATAAAACTTCTTCTAACTTAGAAATTTTTTGTTTAGTAGTATAAATTTTATTTTTTGTATAAACTAGACATTCTTTTTCATCAGCTTCTATATAATAGATATCTTCTAAAGACAAAATAATTATTTTTCCATCTTCTGATACAGCTAATTTATTTATTAATTCATTTTTTAAAACCTTATTCTCTTCTTTTTGATTAACTTTTAATAATTCTTCTAAAGTTTTCTTTATTCTTTCTTCTGAATAGGGCTTTAAAATATAATCAAAAGCTTTGATATCAAAAGCTTCTACTCCATATTCTCTATAAGCAGTAATAAATATTATTTTCATATTAGGATTTAACTTATGAATAATTTTTCCTAAATTTATCCCATCAATTCCAGGCATATTAATATCTAAAAATGCTATATCAACCTCATTATTTTCTAAAAATTTAAGAGCATCTATAGGATTATCAAATTCATTTTCTAAATAAAAATCTTTATAAAGATTTATAAAATATTTTAATTCTTCTCTTGCTGGGTATTCATCTTCTACTATTATATAACTTAACATACTTTCTCCTTATATCTCAAAAATTATAGATGTTCCTTCCTCTAATCTTCTTATATTAAGTCCTCTTCCATAAAGAAGTTTTAATCTTCTATGGACATTTCTTAATCCTATACTTTTTTCTTCTTCATTTTCTAAAGAATTTATTACATCTTGAGATATTCCTACACCATTATCTTTTATCTCTATTAATAGATGTGTTTCATTTCTTTTATTAATAATAATATCTACTATTCCTCCTTCTCTTTTTGGTAATATTCCATGTTTTATACTATTTTCTACTAAAGGTTGAATAATGAGACTTGGAATTTGAAAATCTCCTACACCATCTTGAATTTTATAATTTACTTTTATTTTATTATTAAATCTAGCTTGTTCTATATTAACATAAGCTTTTATCTGTTCTAATTCTCTTTCCACAGTCACTAATTTATTAAAATTTTCAAGATTAAATCTTAATATAGTAGATAAATCTATTATAATTTCTCTTGCTTTTTCAGGGTTTATTCTAATAAAAGAAGTTATAGTATTTAAAGCATTAAACAAAAAATGAGGATTTATTTGAGTTTGTAACATTTTTATATTTGCTTCTCTTGCCATAGCTTTAAAATTTTCAATTTTTGTAAGTTCTAATTGAGTAGAAATTAATTGAGCTAATCCTATAATAAGAATTTTTTTACTTTCAGTTATTTCACTCAATTTATCAAAATATATTTTTAAGGTACCTGATACATGTTTTTCTTTATATAATGGAACTATAATATATGATTTTATATTTCCATCAACACATTCAAAGGTAGTTTTATCTAATTTATTATTGGTAATAAAAATTTTTCCTGTTTTAATAACCTCTTTTGTAGCCTCACTTTTTATTTCAATATGATTTAATCTATATTCATCACTATAAGAATATTTACCTATAATAAACTTTTCATTAGTTAAAACTACTGCTTTAGCTTCTAAAGACTCCATTATAATTTTACAAACTTCATCTAATGACCCTCCATTTGAAAAATATGGTAAAGTTTTTTCAGCTATTTTAAGTGATAATTTCGCTTGTTTTCCAGCTATAATTTCTTTTTCTTCTATTATACTTTCTATAATTAATATAACTATTGGAACTCCCAAAGCATTGGCTAGTATCATTGGTATATATATATTATAAACTATTTCTATGGCAAGATTTCTATCCTCTCCCATTAAAATTATTAAAATCATACTTAAATTTTCTATTAAAAAACCAGCTAAAAAACCAAATAAATATTTATTTTTTTCATTTGTATATTTTGAAAGATAAGCTACAAAAAATCCACCTAAAATTGTAGATATTGTACAAGGAACAGCTGTAAATTGTCCTGATAATAAGAAATATCTATGTAAACCTGAAATTATTCCTGATAAAATTCCCACATAAGGAGAAACTAAAAGTCCTCCTGTTATAACTCCTATATTTCTAGTATTAGCTATTGAACCTTTGTAGTCTATTCCTGAATAAGTTCCTATAATAGCTAATCCTCCAAAAAATAATGAAAGTAGTATAATATCTTTCACATTATATTCTTCTTTTATTAAAATATTTCTTGAATTTTTCATCCTAGTAAAGAAAAAAGCTATAATTATTATATGACCTAAATTATTTAAAAGAGCACTAACTAAATTAAACATAATATCCTATCACCTCAGAAATATTTTATCATATATTAATAAATATTATAAGTACATTTCATACTCAATAAAATACATTTTAAGTACAAAAAAATACATATTAAGTATTAAAATGCTATTTTTTATTAAAAAAATAGTACAATTAATATAGAAAAAATATATTTTTTAGGAGGTTTAATATATGATAAGTTTTGTAGTTTCTGTAATTGCTTTAATTATAGGTTATTTTATTTATGGTAAGTTTGTTGAAAAAGTTTTTGGTCCAGATTCAGAATCTTTAACACCAGCAAAAAGATTAGAAGATGGTGTTGACTATGTGGAGATGGATATCAAAAAAACTTTCTTAATTCAATTTTTAAATATTGCAGGTACTGGTCCTATATTTGGAGCTGTGGCTGGAGCTATGTGGGGACCAGCAGCATTTATATGGATAGTTTTTGGATGTATTTTTGCTGGAGCTGTTCATGATTATTTAATTGGTATGATGTCCTTAAGAAGAGATGGAGCTAGTGTTGCTGAATTAGTTGGAGAAAACTTAGGTAATGGAGCAAAACAATTAATGAGAGTATTCTCTGTTGTTTTATTAGTTCTTGTTGGAGTTGTTTTTGTAACAAGTCCTGCTGCTATATTAAATGATTTAACAGGAATAGATAAATTAATTCTAATAGGAATTATAATTATTTATTATCTAATCGCTACTGTATTACCAATAGATAAAGTTATCGGTAAAATTTATCCTATATTTGGTGTAGCTTTACTTATAATGGCTGTTGGTATTGGATTTGGTATTATAATTCAAGGATATGATATTCCTGAACTAGCTTTAAGAAATTATCATCCAAAAGGACAATCAGTATTCCCTTATTTATGTATTTCAATAGCTTGTGGAGCAATTTCAGGATTCCATGCTACTCAATCTCCTATGATGGCTAGATGCTTAGGAAATGAAAATCAAGGAAGAAAAGTATTCTATGGAGCTATGATTGCTGAAGGTATTGTGGCCTTAATTTGGGCTGCTGCTGCCATGTCATTCTTTGGTGGAACAGAAGGTTTAGGAGTTGCTTTATCTAAAGGTGGAGCTGCTGTTGTTGTTAATAAAATTTCAGGTACTGTTTTAGGAAAAGTTGGAGGAGCTTTAGCTTTATTAGGAGTTGTTGCTTGTCCTATAACTTCAGGAGATACAGCTTTTAGAAGTGCTAGATTAACAATAGCTGATGCTATAAATTATAAACAAGGTCCAATTATAAATAGATTTGTTGTTGCTATTCCTTTATTTGTAATAGGTGTTGCTCTATGTTTTATTGATTTCAATATTTTATGGAGATATTTTAGTTGGTCTAACCAAACTTTAGCAACAATAGCTTTATGGGCTGGAGCTGCCTATCTTGCTAAAAAAGGTAAATTCTTCTGGATGGCGGCTATACCAGCTACATTTATGACTGTAGTTGTTACTTCTTATATATTAATAGCTCCAGAAGGATTTAGAATGTCTGAATCTATTGGAAACACTGTTGGACTAATAGTAGCTGCTGTTTCTATAATTGCTTTTATCAAAAAATTCTTACCTATTTATAAAGAAGCAGTTAATAAATAAATTTTTAAATAAAAATTTTTAAAATGGGACTCATATAAAGTCCCATTTTTTATTTGCTTATTTTTAATAAATATGGTATTAAATTATTAAGAATCTTTTATTAAAGGAGGACATAAATGAAAAAATTATTATATATTTTAATTCTTATTTTTATGTTTGGCTGTGGCAAAGAAAAAGAACCTAAAAAAAATAATATTACAGAAAATACTTCCACTAAAATTGAAACTACTGTTGAAGAAACTTCTGATAAAACAGAAAATCAAATAAATGAATCTTATCTTAAAATAAATGATGTCATTACTATTTCAGGGGAAAAATCAAGAATAAATATAGAATTTTCTGAAAATCTTGAAGAAAACAAAGATTTTTCTGCTTATATAAAAATTTCTCCAGAAGTTTCTCACAAAGTTTTAAAAGATAAAAATAAACTTATAATTATTGGAGATTTTAATCTAAAAGATACCTATACAATAAAAATATTAAAAGAGATAAATTCTGTAACTAATAAAACTTTAAAAGAAAATATAGAAAAATCTATCAATTTTAAAGAGCTAGAACCTAAAATTGTCTTTTCTAATGATGGGATAATTTTACCTAGTACAAATAATCAAAAAATTTCTTTTAAATCTATCAATGTAAAAAAAGTAAAAGTTCAAGTAAAAAAAGTATATGAAAATAACCTTACTCAATTTTTACAAGACTTTGTATTTGAGGGAAATGGTAGCGTTTTAGATTGGAGAACTCAAAGTGAATTTTATAAAGTAGGAGATTCTATATTTGAAAAAGAATTTGATATTGATTATAAGAAAAATATCTGGACTCAAAGTGAGATTGAGTTATCTAACCTTATAAATAATAAAGGAATTTTTATACTTGAACTTTCTTTTGATAAAGATGGAATAGATTACACTTTCCCTGAAAATACCCCTGAATACAAAAAAAATAATTTAATTTATAACAATGGAAAGATTGGAAAAGCTTTATTATTGTCTGATATGGGTATAATAGCTCAAAAAGATAAAGATAATACTATTGTTAATGTTGTAGATTTATTAACAAATTCTATTATAAAAAATGCTAAAATAAAAGTTATTTCTGAGAATAATCAAATATTATATGAAGGAGTAACTAATGAAAATGGAGATTATATTTTTCCTAATAATGAAAAAGCCTTTTACATTATAGCTGAAAATAATAATCAAATTTCTATATTAAAGTTTAGAGATTCTAATTTATCTTTTGATGGATTTGCTGTAGAAGGAATTTACACTACTACAGGAATAAAAACTTTTATGTATACTGATAGAGGAATATATAGACCTGGTGATGAGGTTAATCTTTCTATTATAGCTAGAAATAATCATAAAACTTTCCCTGAAAATCATCCTGTTATAATAAATGTATACTCTCCTAGAGGTAAAAAAATAGTTGAAAACTATACTATAAGTGATGGTAAAAATGGTTTTTATACTTATAATTTTAAAACCAATTTAGATGGAGAAACAGGAATTTATAGAATAGAAGCTTTAATTGGAAGTGAAAGCTTTGTAAGAGAAATTCCTATTGAAACTATTACTCCTAATAAGATAAAAGTAGAAACAAAAATTCCTAAAGAATTAAATCTAAAAAATAAAAGGGATTTAGAATTTTCATTATCTTCTCAATATTTATTCGGAGCTGTAGCTGATAATTTAAAATTTACTAGTGATATTCAAATAAGAGAAGAAAATATTAATTTTGAAAAATTTAGAAACTTTACATTTGATGACCCAACTTCTTATGATTTCTACTATGGAGATTTTTTTGAAGGAAAATTAAATGAAAAAGGAATTGGAAATGTAAAATTTAATCTAAATAATTTAAATCCTAAAAATAAAAATTTAATTGGGATAGTAACTACTAGAGTAATGGAAACTAATGGAAAACCTGTAATTTCTAAAGAATCTATCAAATTAAATAAATTTGATTCATACATTGGATTGGAAATACCTAAAGATACTTTTATAAAAAGTGGTGATAAATTAAATCTTCAAGTAATAACTGTATCTAATGATGGAGAAAAATATATCCCTAATAAAAAACTTGTATATAGAATATATAAAAATGAATATTCTTGGTGGTGGGATTATGGTAGTTATTACTCTTTTGTAAAATCAATAAAAACAGATAAAAATACTGTACTTTTATATGAAAAAGAATTTATATCAGAAGATAGACCTTATATAATAGATTATCCTATAGATGGTACTGGAGAAATTTTTGTAGAAGTTGAAGATTTAGAAACTAAACAAACTGTTGGATTAAATTTATATGCTGATACTTGGCAAAATTCTAATACAAATAAAAAAATAGATAAATTAAAAATAGAAAGTGATAAAAAAATATATAATATCGGCGACAAAGCTAAAGTTATATTTGAAGGAACTGAAAAATCTAAAGCACTTATTACAGTTGAAAAATCTGGAAAAATTATAAAAAGAGTTTGGAAAGATATAGACTCTTTAAAAAATGAGTTTGAATTAGAGATTACTGAGGATATGTTCCCAAACTCTTATGTAGTTGTATCCCTTTTCCAAGATTATAACAAAGATAATGATAGACCTCTTAGACTTTATGGAGCTGTTCCTATTATAGTAGAAAATAATAACACAAAACTTAATATTTCTATAGATGTACCAACAGAATTAAAACCTAATGAAAAATTTACTGTAAAAGTTAAAAATCAAGAAAAAATACCTATGGATTATACAATAGCAATAGTAGATGAAGGTATACTAAATATTACTAATTTCCAAACACCTAATCCTTGGAATTTCTTCTATCAAAAAGAAGCTTTACTTCTTTCTTTCTATGACAATTATTCTGAAATAATAGAAAAAACTAAGGGAGAAATACATCAAGTATTACAAACTGGTGGAGATGGATTCGTAAATGAAATGGCTGGCATACTTGCTAGTAAAAGAGATAAAAATCTTGGACTTGAAGATGTCCAAAGATTTAAGCCTCTAGCTATTTATAAAGGAATATTATCTACTGATGAAAGTGGAGAAGGAAGTGTAGATTTTGTAATGCCTAATTATATGGGAGCTGTAAAAGTAATGGTTGTTGGTGCTAGTAAAGATAAATATGGTTCTATTGATAAAGAAATAATTGTAAAAGCTCCTATTGTAGTCGAAGCCTCTCTTCCTCGTACTTTAAAAGTAGGAGATGAAATTATGATTCCAGTAACTGTATTTGGACTTGAAGAAAATATTGGTGAGGTAGAAGTTAAATTTACTATTGATGGTAAAACTCAAAAAGAAATTATAACTTTACAAAATAAAGAAAATAAAAAAATATTCTTTAAAGAAAATATTGGTAATAAAATTGGAAATAAAAATATAAAAATTTCTGTTTCTTCTAAGGTTTATAATTATGAAGAAGATATAAATATAAATATTAATTCAGATTCTCCATATATTTATATAAATGACATAGAAGAATTATCAAAAGATAAAGAGATTTCATTTACAGAACCAAAAGAAGCAATAAAAGGAAGTGTAAATAAATTTATAACAATTTCTAATTCTCCAATACTTGCTCTTAATGAAAGAATAAATTATTTAACAAGATATCCTTATGGTTGGGCTGAACAAATAGCTTCTAATTTATTTGCTCAATTATATTTAGATTCTCTAACTATAAAAGGTGAATATGATGAAAAAGAAGTTGTTAAAAATATAAATAGTGGTATAACAAAACTTGTACATTATCAATTATATGATGGTTCTTTCTCTTATTGGATTGGAGGAAAAACTGATTTATGGCTTACAAATTATATTGGACATTTTTTAATAGAAGCTAAATCAAAAGGATATTATATCCCTGAACAAATGTATAATAAGTGGTTAGATTTTACTAAAAAATCTGTTAAAAGTTATGACTCTTTACCATTAGATTGGAAAGTTTATTCTTTATATCTTTTAGCTCTTGCTGATTCTCCTGAAATTAGTGAAATGAATCTTATATATGAAAACTATTTCCAAAATAGTAATGAATTAGATATCAGAAGTAAATGGTACTTAGCAAATGCTTATAAATTAGTAGGAGAAGATAATCTAGCAAAAGAAATGAGTTTAAATCTTAATAGAGATATAAAACCAAGAGATGCTAGAGAATATATTGATTCTAATAGTTCTTATATAAAAGATATGAGTATAGTCCTTAAAGCTTATTACGATATTTATAATGAAATGGATAGAAATCTTTATAATAAGATTCTTGGGGAATTACAATCTAATAAATGGTTATCTACTGAAAGTATTGGATATTCTTTGATGACTATTGCTAAAGTATCTGGAAAAGAAAAAACTGATGAAGTAAAAGGTATAATTTCTATTAATAATAAAGATATAGAATTTTCTACAGAAAATGGAATATTTAAATATGATATTCCTAATGATGTTACAGATATAAAAGTTAAATCTCTAAGTGATAAGATATTTATTAATCACTATTGGGAAGGAATTCCAGTAAATTATCAAATGGAAGATATTTCTAAAAATATAAAATTAGAAAGAAAATATTTTGATGAAAAAGGACAAGAAATAAATCCAAATATTCTTACTTCTGGAGATAGTTTTTGGTTACAAATAAAAGTTTTACCAATAGATATAAAATCTTCTGTATATGTGGATGATGTTGTTCTTACTCAAATATTACCTACAGGTTGGGAAATTGAAAATCTAAGAGCAACTAATACACCTCTTCCTCAATGGATTAATATTTTAAAAGGAGATACTACTTTTGAATATGAAGATATTAGAGATGATAGAGTTCTTTGGTTCTTTGATTTTTATAGTGAGAGAGAAAATTCTTTCTTTATAAAAGTTAATGTTACTTCTTTAGGTAAATTTACTTTCCCTGGAACTACTGTAGAAGCTATAAATAATGAAAATTATAAAGGATACTTAAAAGGATTTACTGTTGAGGTCAAATAATGAAAAAAATCTATAAATTATTTGGAATTTTTTCTCTAATTGTTATTGGTATATCCACAATAATTTATATAAATTATGATGTTGCTAATCTAAATAATATTTTTGAGGACAGATACAGTGTATCTGTCCTTGATGATAAAGATGAAATTATTGGAGTATATCTTAATAAAGATGAACAATGGCATCTTAAAGGTACAGAAAATATTCCAGAAAAATTAAAAATTTCTGTTTTAAATTTTGAGGATAAAAATTTTTATTCTCACAATGGAGTTGATTTTTTAGCAATAATTAGGTCTTTAAAAAATAATATCATTTATAAAAAAAGAAATGGAGCTAGTACAATAACTATGCAAGTAGCTAAAATTTCAAATCCTAAAAAAAGAAGTTATCTAAATAAATATGTTGAAATTATTCAATCTTTTAAAATTGAAAATAATTTTTCAAAAGATGAAATTTTACTTATGTATCTCAACAATGCTCCATATGGAGGAAATATTGTAGGATATAAAACTGCTTCTCATCTTTATTTTCAAAAGAAACCTGAAGAATTGACTTGGGCTGAAAGTTCTCTTTTAGCTGTACTTCCAAATTCTCCAAGTCTTATGAATATAGAAAAAAATAGAGATAAACTTATAGAAAAAAGAAATTTTTTATTAAAAAAATTATATGAGAAAAATTATATAAGTGAAACTCAATATAAATTATCTCTTAGAGAACCAATCCCAAATAAAAGATATAATTTTAAAAATTTAGCTCCTCATCTTGTAAGAAGAGTTATTGACAATAATAAAGATATTATTATTCATTCAACTATAAATACTGAATTACAACAAAAATTGGAAAAAACTACAAAAGATTATTCTGAATTTTTAAAAACTCAAGGGATAAAAAATCTTTCTGTTTTAGTTGTAGATAATAATACTTATGAAATTAAAGGATATATTGGTTCTCAAGATTTTTATGATTTTGAAAACAATG
Organism: Fusobacterium perfoetens ATCC 29250; assembly: GCF_000622245.1. Lineage (NCBI taxonomy): Bacteria > Fusobacteriati > Fusobacteriota > Fusobacteriia > Fusobacteriales > Fusobacteriaceae > Fusobacterium > Fusobacterium perfoetens. The sequence goes on from NZ_KK211417.1 coordinate 47,217, forward strand.
GTCAAGTTGATGGAGTTGTTGCAAAAAGGTCTCCTGGCTCTGTATTAAAACCTTTTTTATATGGAAAAGCTATTGATGAAGGATTAATTGTCCCTCAATCAAAAGTTCCTGATATTCCTATATATTTTTCAAATTTTAGTCCTCAAAATGCTAATAAAAAATATTATGGAATAATTGAAATTCAAGATGCTCTTATAAAATCTTTAAATACACCTTTTGTACAACTTTTAAAAGAATATGGTGAAGATAAATTTTTCTATTTTTTAAAAGATGTATTAGGTTTTCAAGATAATGATTATTCCCGTTATGGATTATCTCTTATCTTAGGAACTAAAGAGTTGTCTGTTGAAGATATTGCTACTCTCTATTGTGGACTAGGTAATTATGGAAATTTTAAAAGTTTAAAATATTTACAAAATGAAAAAAAGGAAAAAGGAAGACAATTATTAACTTCTGGGGCTTCTTATCTTACATTAAAAACTATTAAAAATTTGGAAAGACCTGGATTACAAAATATATATAAATCCAAATATCCAATCTCTTGGAAAACAGGTACAAGTTATGGAAAAAGAGATGGTTGGGCAGCTGGAGTAAATCCTAATTGGACTGTTGTAGTTTGGGTTGGAAATTTTACAGGAGAGACTAATCCTAATCTAACAGGAGTTTTTAGTGCTGGTAATTTACTTTTCGATATTTTTAAATTTTTACCTAATAATCAAGAAAATTTTAAAATTCCTGAAAAAGATTTAATTAAAATAAAAATAGATGATGAAACAGGGTATAGATTAAAATATGATTTACCATATAAAATAGTAGATTTTCCTAGAGATGCTAAACCACTAAAAGCATCTCCATATTATAAAAAAATCTTTGTTAATGATAAAGGAGAGGAGATTGACTCCCGTAATGAAGATTTTATTTTTAGAAAAGAAAAAATAATACTTAATTATCCTATTGAAGTTATAAATTATTTTATAAGAGAAAATATTGATACTTCAAAAATCTTTAATTCTAAAATTGAAAAGAAATCTATAAAATTTATTTATCCTAATGAAAATTTAAAAATCACTATTCCAAAAGATTTTGATGGAGAAAAAGAATTAATTATAAAAATTGCTAATATAAAAAATCAAAAAATTTATTGGTATTTTGATAAAAATTATATTGGATTGGATAACTCAAGAGAAAAAAGATTTAAAGTAAAAGTAGGAAAACATCAAATTGTAATTGTTAGTGAAAATGGAGAAATTGAAAAAGTTAATTTTGAAGTTATAAAAAAATAAATTATCAATATTGACAACCTAAATCCTTTATGATATTATTCTAATTGATTAAACCATCTTTTTAAGATGGATTGTGGATTTTAGGTACTGATACTTTTCGCCACAGAGTTATTTTTAATAATTCTGTGGTTTTTTTATTAATTATTTTAAAGGAGTTTATATGAATCAAAATTTTATGAAAGAAAGGGCTATTCTCCCTTTAATATTATCTATGTCACTTCCTATGATGTTTTCTATGATGATGGCTTCTCTTTATAATATTGTAGACAGTTATTTCGTAGCCAAAATTAGTGAAAATGCTATGACAGCTTTATCTCTAGTTTTTCCTATTCAAAATCTTGTAAATGCTATTACAATAGGTTTTGCTATTGGTATTAATGCTATTATTGCTTATCATTTAGGAGCAAAAGAGGAGAAAAAGGCTAATATTGGAGCTACACAAGGTTTATTTTTTAATGGAATTCATGGAATTTTATTAACAATTATTTGTATTTTAATTATGCCATCTTTTTTAAAAATGTTTACTTCCGATTCTGAAACTATTAATCTTGGAATTAGATATTCTAATATTGTTTTTAGTTTTTCTTTAATAATCAGTCTTGGAATGACTTTTGAAAAAATTTTTCAATCAATGGGAAAAATGTTAATTACAATGATTTGTATGTTGAGTGGTTGTATAACAAATATTATTTTAGACCCTATAATGATATTTGGTTGGGGTATTTTTCCGAAAATGGGAATTGAGGGGGCTGCTCTTGCTACTGGTATTGGTCAAACTTTCAGTCTTCTTCTATATATTCTTTTTTATTATACAAAACCTATCCAAGTAAAAATAAGCCCAAAATATTTAATTCTTAAAGATAAAACTTTTATAAAATTATATTCTATAGGTATTCCAGCTGGACTTAATATAGCTTTACCATCTCTTTTAATCTCTGTATTAAATGGAATTCTAGCTACTTATTCACAAATTTATGTAGTAATTCTTGGAGCTTATTATAAATTACAAAGTTTTCTTTATCTTCCAGCTAATGGTATAGTTCAAGGTATGCGTCCTTTAATAGGATTTAACTATGGAGCCAGAGAATATGAAAGAGTTAAAAAAATATATAATTTTTCTTTGTATTTTGCAATTTTAATTATGGTTTTAGGAACTATTTTATGTTGGAGTATTCCTGAAATATTAATAGGAATGTTTACTACAAATAATAATACTATTTTAGCTGGAACTATTGCTTTAAAAATAATAAGTATTGGTTTTATAATTTCAGCAGTTTCTGTAATTTCATCTGGAGCTTTAGAAGGAATAGGAATGGGAGGTCCATCACTTATAATTTCTCTTCTTAGATATGTTTTATTAATAATCCCAATAGCTTTTATATTAAGTCGTTTTATGGAAGCTATTGGAGTTTGGCATTCTTTCTGGATAACTGAATTTTTATCTGCCATAATTTCTCATATTTTATATGTAAAAATTATCTTAAAAAAATAATAATAAATCTTTAAAAACTATTAATAATTATTTTGTTATAAAAATAAAACTTATTTCTACATATTTTTTATTAACAAATAAAATTAATAATTTTTATTTTGTTTTGTTTTAGTAAAAATTAAATATTTTTCGTTTATATAATATTTTTTTAAAACTTTTATAAATTATTTGTAGTCAAAAAGATAAAAAATTAAATGTGTTATTTTTTATAAATTTAGGGTGATTCCAATGAATATAAAAATTTCTTAAAGACAATTATTAATAAAAAATTATATTTTCTATAATGATATAAACGGAGGTTTATTATGGAATTACAAAAATTAATTTATACAGTAGAAGATGGTATTGGAATAGTTACAATGAATTATTTAAAAAATCTTAATGCTATTGATGAACAAATGGCCGATGAATTAATGTATGTTGTTGATGCAGCTGAAAAAGACCCAAATGTAAAAGTTCTTGTTATAAAAAGTGCTGGAAAAGCTTTTTCTGCTGGTGGAGATATTGGATATTTCTATAAATTAATCCAAGCTGGTGGAGAAGTAAATATGGATGGACTAATTGCCAAAGTTGGTGTTGTAGCTGATGGAATGAAAAAAATGAGTAAAATGGTAATTACATCTGTATCTGGAGCCGCTGCTGGAGCTGGAGTTAGTCTTGCTCTTGGTGGAGATTTTATGATTTGTGCTGATGATGCAAAATTTATACTAGCTTTCGTTAATTTAGGACTTGTTCCTGATACAGGAGCTACTTATCTATTATCTAAAGCTATTGGAACTTCTCGTACAATGGAGTTAGCAGCTACAGGAAGACCAGTATCAGCAACTGAAGCTAAAGAACTTGGATTAGCTTACAAAGTTACAACTGTTGAAGAACTAGAAGAAGTTACTATGAAATTTGCTAAAAAACTAGCTGCAGGTCCACTTATTTCTTATAAAAATATCAAAAAACAAATTTATGATGCTAGTTACTCTGATTATAAAAAATGGCTTGATGAAACAGAAATTCCTACTCAAAGAGAATGTGCTGCTTCAATGGATTTCCAAGAAGGATGTAAGGCATTTATGGAAAAAAGAAAAGCTGTTTTTAAAGGAAAATAATCAAATCTTATAAAAGAAAGGTGGGATAAAAAGTGTTATCGAAAATATTTTCAATGGAAGAAATTTTAAAAAAATTTCATGATGGTCAAACTATAATGTTTGGAGATTGGCACGGAGAATTCGCAGCTGATGATATAATAGATGGAATGTTAGAAAAAGGTGTTAAAGATATACATGCTATTGCTGTTTCTGGAGGAATGCCAGACCTTGGAGTTGGAAAATTAATAAATGCTAAACGTGTTAAAAGTCTTATTACAACTCACATCGGATTTAATCCAGTAGCTAGAGACCAAATGTTCGCTGGAGAATTAGATATAGAATTTAGTCCTCAAGGAACTTTTTCAGAAAGAATTCGTTGTGGTGGTTTTGGTTTAGGAGGATGTTTAACTCCTACAGGACTTGGAACAGAAGTTGAAAAAGGAAAACAAAAATTAGAAATTAATGGTAAAGAATATTTATTAGAATTACCATTAAGAGCTGATATTACTTTAATAAAAGCTACTAAAGCTGATACTGCTGGAAATATTTCTTTTAGAATGAACTCAAGAGCTATTAGTACAGAAATGGCTTTTGCTGGAGATATTGTTATTGTTGAGGCTGAAGAGTTAGTTGAGTTTGGAGAATTAGGACCTAATGAAATCGATATACCTGCTCCATTAGTTGATATGGTTTATGTAAGAGAAGGTAATACTAGACATGTATGTCCTTATTGGCAAAGATTAAAACAAAAAGCTCAAGAAGGAGGTAAATAATTATGGCTGAATTAAAAGGACGTTCATTAATTGCTTCTCGTTGTGCTAAGTTTTTTAAAGACGGAGATTTTGTAAATCTAGGAATCGGAGTTCCTTTAATGTGTGTTAACTATCTACCTAAAGGTGTTGATATATGGCTTGAAGCTGAAATTGGTACTGTAGGTAGTGGACCTTCTCCTAGTTGGGATGAAGCTGATATAGATATTATTGATGCTGGTGGTATGCCTGCTTCTGTAATTCCTGGTGGAAGTATTTACGACCATACTACAGGATTTGGATTTATTCGTGGTGGACATATTGATATAGCTGTTCTTGGAACACTTCAAGTTGACCAAGAAGGAAATATAGCAAACTGGACAATTCCTGGAAAATTAGTTCCTGGTATGGGTGGAGCTATGGATTTATGCTCTGGTGTAAAACGTATAATTGTTGCTACAGAACATTGTGAAAAAAATGGTTCCTCTAAGATTTTGAAAAAATGTACATTACCTTTAACAGGAAAAAATTGTGTAACTGATATTGTAACTGAAAGATGTTATTTTCAAGTTACACCAGAAGGATTAGTTCTTAAAGAGTTAGCTCCTGGATATACTGTTGAAGATATTCTAGCTTGTACTGAAGCAAAAGTTATAGTTCCTGATGAAATTGGAGTTATGGAATAATTAAATTATAAAATAAATTGAAAAAATAGAGGTGTTGTAAAATTAATTACAACATCTCTATTTTTATATAGAAATTTATTTTAATAATCTTAAAATAAATTTCCAAAAATTTTGCTCTTTTCTACTCATCTAATTCAACACAAGCTTTTTCAAATTCTTTTTGGCTTTCTTGAAACTTTTTCTCTTTATATGGAAAATTTTTATCAAAATTTTCCATTTCTTCTTCTGTAGCTTCTAAATCTTTAGAAAATTTTGGATAACCTGATATATTTTTCAACGCATCTTCATAAAGTGGTAATACCAATAACCCTTTATAAAATTTTCCATCTTCCATATAAATATTATATTTTTTTCCTCCTAAAAATCCATATGTTTCATAGTGATATGGATAACCTAAAGTTATAATTGCTCTATATCCCATTTCTTTTGCTTTCTCAATAGTATAAGTTATTAATTTTCTTCCTAAACCTTGTCTATGAAATTTTGGAGATATAAATACAGGTCCAAAAGATATAACTTCATATTCTTCTTGATTTTTTCCTATGATTTTTGAGTTAGAATAAAAAATTCCTCCCTCTACTTGATTATCTACTTCTATTACATAAGTTAAATCTTTTATAAAATCTTGTGATTTACGAATTTTATTTACTATAACATGTTCTTTAGCTCCTGGAAAATATAAATTCCAAAATGCTTCTCTTGCTATTTCCTCTACTCTTCTATAATCTTTTTCTTCTTCTTTTCTTATAACTATATTCATACTAATAACCTCTTCTCTTTTGTTTATCTTTGATAAAATTTCTAACTTTTTTCATTCCACCAATCTCTTTAAACATATGATCTAATTTTTGTTTTTCCAATTCTTTTCCTCTTAGACCATCATAGGAATTTTCTCTTTTTATTTTAAAATAATTTTCAACTCTTCTCTTATCTAAAGTTCCCAATTCAATAGCTTTTCTTACTTGACACCCTGGTTCATTAGTATGAGTACAATCTGAAAAACGACATTTTTTTATCAATTCTTCTATATCATCATAATATTTATCCAAATTTATATCTCTTACTCCTATTTCTCTCATTCCTGGAGTATCAATGATAACTCCACCATATAAGCTTATTACCATTTCTCTATTAGTTGTTGTATGTTTTCCTTTATCATTCTTTCCTATCTCTTGAGTTAATAAAATTTCTTCTCCAATTAATTCATTAATTAAAGTTGTTTTACCTACTCCTGAAGAACCTATAAAAGCAACTGTTTGATTTTTAGCTAAAAATTTTTTAAATTTCTCTTTATTATTTTCTTTATTGCTTGTTAATATAATATCAGAAAAAGCTGAAATTGATTCTACCTCTTTTATTTTTTCTTGAATACTTTCACACAAATCAGATTTTGTTAAAACTATTACAGGGATTGCACCACTATCCCAAGCTATTGATAAATATCTTTCTAATCTATTCAAATTATAGTTTTCATTTAAGGACATACATATAAATACAGTATCTATATTTGCTACTATCCCCTGTTTATCATCTTTTTTCTCATTTGAAGAACGAAAAAATACACTTTTTCTTGATAAAATTTTATTAATAATAACATTCCCTTGATTTTTAGAAACTAAAACATAATCTCCTACTAAGGGCAATTTTAAACTCTCATCTATTTCATATCTTAATTTTCCAGATAATTCTGCTAATTTTTCTCCGTTCTCTAAACTAACTTTGTACATCCCTTTATATTGTGCAATTACTCTTCCTAGCTCAAATTCTGGAAAACTTTTAGCTTCTATAATATAATTTTCTTTTACACCATAATCTTGTAATTTATTCAATTTTTCCTCTTAAATTTTCAATTATTTTACTTTATTATAATAAGGAGGTTTTATTTTTTTAGTTATTTTCCACCTCCTTTTTTATTACACTCTCTAATACACCTTTATTTTTTAACATAATTCATCAACTCCTTTCATATTATTTTCATAATTTAATTAATTTTTTTATTCTTTTAAATATTTTAAAAGAAATTATTATTTAAAATATATTATTCCTATATTTCTATCTTTAGATTTATCTCTTCTAAAAGAGTGAAATCTTTTATTTCCATAAGTACATTCTTCACAATAAATTAAATTTTCTTTTAATATTCCATTTTTTATAAGATTTTCTATATTAAAAAAAAGATTATCAAAATGCCATTTTCCATTTATTTTTATAAAAGTTTTATTTACTAAATCTTCTGAAAATTTATTTTTAAAATTTTCATAAAATTCCTCTCCCACTTCATAATTTTTACAACTTATACCTATTCCCACTCCCACTAAAACATCTTCTCTTTTAGAATTATAATTTTTTTCCATAAGTTCTAAAGCTCTTATTCCAATCTCTTGAAAAGTTCCCTTCCAACCTGAATGACATATACCAATTACAAAATTTTTAGTATCATAAAAATATATTGGTAAACAATCAGCATGTTTTGTTATAAGAATTATATTTTTTCTTTTAGTAATAAAACCATCTACATTTTCATAAAAATAATCTTTTGTATCTTCCTTTATATCTATTATTTTATCTGTATGACCTTGTTTTGCAAAAACTACTATTTTATCTTTAACACCAAATTTTTCAAAAAAATTTTTTTTATTTTCTTCTGTATTACCTAAAAAATTTTTTATATCTCCTATTTCTTTAGTTGTAAAAAAAGCATCTACTTCATATTTCTCAAATTCTTCTATCTGAAAATATTTTCCTTTATCTTTAAACATATTTTTCTCCTTAACTAAATTCTAATTTATTATAACATTTTTCAAAAAATAAAAAAAGAAGTCTAATTTCTTAGACTTCAATTAATTTATTATTCTACTGCTGCTGTCACAACTATTTCTACTAATAATTCTTTTTCAGCAAGTGCTGCTTCTACACAAGCTCTAGCTGGAGCAAATCCAGGTTCTACCCAATTATCCCAAACTTCATTCATCTCATCAAAATAACTAATATCTTTTAAATAAATAGTAGCCATAAGAATTTTTGTTTTATCAGAACCAATCTCTTTTAAAACTCTTTCAATATTTTCTAAAGCTTCTCTTGTTTGAGTCTGAACATCCTTTTTTCCTTCATTTTCTTCAAAACAACATTGTCCACAAAGATAAGCTACTCCATTATAAATAACTGCTTCACTTAATCTTTTTCCAACATTATATCTTTTTATCATATTTATTCCCTCCTTAGTTTTTCTTTTGCTTTAATAATATTTAATAAAATTTTTTACTAGAAAAATTTAAAAATTCCAGCTCCTGCCCCTACATAAGGAGTTACTTTTACTGGATGTTTTTTATCAAAAGTAAGTCCTACATTTACTCCAGCCCCTGCTCCAGCTCTTACTGAAGTACAACTAATAAATATCATAACCATTAATATTAAAAAAATAATTCTTTTTATATTTCTCATCATAGGAATTTCCTCCTAAAAATTTTCTAATCACTAATAAGTATACATTATTCTATAAAATAAATAAAGAGATTTATTTTATTTTATAAAAAAATTTTGTTAGAATAAAGTCAAAATAAAAGAAGACTAGAAATTCTAGCCTTCTATTTTTTATTAGTTTTCAAAAAACTTTTTCATGTCCTCTTCTACTGTTGTGATTCCACCAATTCCAAAATTTTCAACTAAAACTTTTGTAACATTTGGTGATAAAAATGCTGGTAATGTTGGCCCTAAATGAATATTTTTTACACCTAAATATAATAAAGCTAATAATACTATTACTGCCTTTTGTTCATACCAAGCAATATTATATATGATAGGTAATTGATTTATATCTTCTAATCCAAAAACTTCTTTTAATTTCAGAGCTATTACTGCTAATGAATAAGAATCATTACATTGTCCAGCATCTAAAACTCTTGGAATTCCTCCAATATCTCCTAAATCTAATTTATTATATTTATATTTTGCACAACCAGCTGTTAAAATAACTGTATCTTTTGGTAAGGCTTTGGCAAATTCTGTATAATAATCCCTTGATTTCATTCTTCCATCACAACCAGCCATTACCACAAATTTCTTTATAGCTCCTGATTTTACAGCTTCAACAACTTTATCAGCTAATGCCAATACTTGATTATGAGCAAACCCTCCAACAATTTCTCCTGTTTCTATCTCTGTTGGTGGTAAAGATTTTTTCGCTAACTCTATTACTTCTGAAAAATCTTTTACTCCATTTTCATTTTCTTTTATTCTTTTCCATCCTGGATATCCAGCAGCATTTGTTGTAAATACTTTATCAACATATGAAGAATTTTGTGTTGGTGGTACAATACAATTTGTTGTAAATACTATTGGCCCATTAAATTTTTCAAATTCTTCTTTTTGTTTCCACCAAGCATTTCCATAATTTCCTACAAGATGAGAATATTTTTTTAATTCTGGATAATAATGTCCTGGTAACATTTCTGAGTGAGTATATATATCTATGCCACTATCTTTACTTTGTTCTAATAATTGTCTTAAATCATTTAAGTCATGTCCACTAATAAGTATCCCAGGTTTATTTCCAACTCCTATATTAACTTTTGTTATTTGAGGATTTCCAAAAGTAGAAGTATTTGCTTCATCTAATAAAGCCATTACTTTTACTCCATAATTTCCACATTCTAATACAAGATTTGTTAACTCCTCTACTGTTAAATTATCATCTATTGTAGATAATAAAGCTTTCTCTATAAATGAAAAGATTTCCTCATTTACTTTTCCTAAATTCATAGCATGTTCAGCATAAGCTCCCATTCCCTTTAGTCCATAAGTTAAAAGTTCTCTCAAAGATTTTATATCTTCATTTTCTGTTCTTAAAACTCCAACTTCTTTTCTTTTAGAATACTCTAATATTTCAGAAGTCATTTCTAAATTCCAATTTGAAATTTCCTCTCCATATTTTTTTACACTTTCAATTTCTTCATCAGATAATAATTTTTTTAATTCTTCTCTTAATTTTATTCCTTTTTTTATCTCTTCAATAATAACTACATCATCAAAATTAGCATTAGTAATAGTTATAAATAAAGAATTTATTAAATATCTATTTACTATTTTTTCTAATAATTCTTGTCCATTTTCTTTTTTTCTAACTATTGAACTAAAAATTGCCACACCTTTTACTGTATATATTAATAAATCTTGAAGATTTGCTGTTTCAGGTTTCTTTCCACAAACTCCTACCATTATACAACCTTTACATCCAGCTGTTTCTTGACATTGATAACAAAACATTTTATTTTCCATCTACTCCTCCTCTAACTTTTTTTATATTATAACCTTTATATCTATTCTAGTATGTTGCACAAGCAACATTTATTTATGATATAATATTTTTAAGAAAATTTATTAGGAGGATATATGAAAGAAAAAATAGAATTTTTAAAAAAATTACCTCTTTTTTTTAATCTAAATGATGAAGAAATATTAAAAGTTTTAAAATTTTTTAATGGTTATGAAAAAAAATTTTCAAAAAACAATTTTGTTTTTGAAATTGGAAAACCTATTGATAAAATTGGAATTATTTTATCAGGTGAAATAAATATTATAAAAGAAGATTATTGGGGAAATAGAAATATTTTAAATAAATTTATCAAAGGAAATATTTTTGGAGAAGTTTTTGCTATTTCAAAATCTTTACCTTTAAATATTGCTGTGGAAACTTCTTGTGAAACTACAATTTTATTTTTAGATTTTTCTAATTTTTCTTTAAATTTAACTTGTATAGATATTGAAATAAATAAATTTCTATCAAATATTTTTGCAATTTCCCTTAAGAAAAATATTTTACTTACAGAAAAAATAGAACATATTACAAAAAAATCTATAAGAGAAAAAATATTATCTTATCTCTCTACTATGGCTCTCAAAAAAAATTCAAATAATTTTGATATACCTTTTGATAGACAAGAGTTAGCTGACTATCTTTCAGTTGAAAGAAGTGCTCTTTCGAGAGAACTTAGTTCTATGAAAAAAGATGGAATTATTGATTATAAGAAAAATAATTTTATTTTACATAAATAAAAATTGTTGCAACAGCAACATATTTTTTAAAATTTTTATATTATAATTATAATGTAAAATATATTTAGGGAGGAAAAATATGATTCGTAAAATAATAAAAATAGATGAAAATAAATGTGATGGGTGTGGAGCTTGTGTCAATGCTTGTCATGAGGGAGCTATTGGTTTAGTAAATGGAAAAGCTAAACTTTTAAGAGATGATTATTGTGATGGATTAGGAGATTGTTTACCATCTTGTCATACAGGAGCTATAACTTTTGAAGAAAGAGAGGCTCTTCCATATGATGAGGCTGCTGTTTTATCAAATATGGCTAAGAAAAATTCAAATAATTGTTCTAATGGTGGGTGTCCTGGAAGTCAAAGTAAAGTTATAAATCATCATATCGGTTGTCCTAGTTCAAATTCTAAAAAAATAGAAATAGAAACTGATAACAATCAAAATTTTGAAGAAGGAGTTTTAAAAAGTAAATTACAACAATGGCCTGTTCAAATAAAATTAGTACCTATTAATGCTCCTTATTTTGAAAATTCTAATCTTCTTATAGCTGCTGATTGTACAGCCTTTGCTTATGGAAATTTTCACAATGAATTTATTAAAAATCGTATAACTTTAATTGGTTGTCCAAAATTAGATTCTGGTGATTATGAAGAAAAATTAACTGCTATAATAAAAAATAATAATATAAAATCTTTAACAATTGTTAGAATGGAAGTTCCTTGTTGTGGGGGTATTGAAAGAGCTGCTGTAAATGCTTTAAAAAATAGTGGTAAATTTATCCCTTGGCAAGTTATCACAATTTCTATTGATGGAAAAAAATTAGATATTTAAAAATAAAAAAATCAGGATAGAATTTAATCTAACCTGATTTTTATTTTTATTATCTAGAAAATATATCAGCAATACGATATAAATCTAAAATATTATTTCTTTTTGTTCCTTCCCAAGCATAAGAAATAGGGTGAGTAACTACATCTCCACGTTCAACTCCAACCATTACTCCACCTTCTCCAGCTTCTAATAATTCAACAGCTTTTACAGCCATTTGAGTAGCTAACATTCTATCTCTTCCACTAGGAGTTCCTCCTCTTTGGATATGACCTAAAATAACTGTTCTTACTTCTGTTGTAACTTTTTCTTTTAATTCTTTTTCTACATCAAATATATTTCCTACACCTTCAGCTACAAGAACTATATCATGTAATCTTCCAGTATTTCTTCTTTGTTTTATTTGGAAAGCAAGCATCTCAATAGAATTTTCTACTTCTGGTATTAAGATTCCATCTCCTCCACCACAAATACAAGAGTGAACAGCTAAGTCGCCAGCTCTTCTTCCCATAACTTCTACAAGAATTGTTCTTTCATGAGAAGTAGCTGTATCTCTTAATTTAGAAATTGCATCTAATATTGTATTTAAACAAGTATCAAATCCTATAGTATAATCAGTTCCAATGATATCATTATCTATTGTTCCTGGAAGTCCAACTACTTTTATTCCATGTTCTTTACTTAAAAGATCTGCTCCTCTATAAGAACCATCTCCTCCTATTACTATAAGCCCCTCAATTCCTCTTCTTTTTAAATTTTCAGCTGCTATTGCTCTATATTTAGGGTCTTTAAATTCTGGACATCTTGCTGTTAAAAGAGCTGTTCCTCCTTTTTCAATTATTCCAGATAAGAAACGACTATCTATTAGGAAAATTTCATCCATTAACATTCCATGATATCCTCTTCTTATACCATAAACTTCCATTCCTTTATATTGAGCCATTTTTACTGCAGCTCTAATAGCTGTATTCATACCAGGTGCGTCTCCACCACTTGTTAAAATAGCTATCCTTCTCATTATTACCTCCCTAAAAAATTTATAATAATTTAATTTTTTTCCTCATTATTTTCTATTTGTGATGTTTTTTCAGTAATTTCTTCATCTACTTCTTCTAAGAAAAAACCAATTTTTCTAAATTTATTATATCTATTTTTTAGTAAAGTATCTATATTTATTTTCTTTAATTCACTAATTGATGAGATAACAGCATTTTTTAGGTTAATTTGTGCGCATAAAATATCTCTATGAGCTCCACCTAATGGTTCTGGAATTATATCATCTATAATTCCTAATTTTTTTAGATTTTGAGCTGATATTTTTAAATTATTAGCTGCTTTTTCAGCTAAAGCTCCATTTTTAAATAATATTGCTGCACATCCTTCTGGAGAAATTACTGAATAAATAGAATGTTCCAACATGAAAACTTTATCAGCTACTGCTAAGGCTAAAGCTCCTCCACTTCCTCCTTCTCCAATAATAACAGAAATAATAGGAACTCTAAATCCCATCATTTTCATAAGATTTCTTGCTATAGCTTCTCCTTGACCTCTTTCTTCTGCTTCAATTCCAGGAAAAGCTCCAGCTGTATCTACTAAAGTAAGAATTGGAATATTAAATCTTTGAGCTATTCTCATAAGTCTTAAAGCTTTTCTATAACCTTCTGGATTTGCCATTCCAAAATTTCTACGAATTTTTTCATTTATATCTTTACCTTTTTGATGACCAATAACAACAAATTTTTGTCCCTCAATTTTACAAAGTCCACCTATAATAGCAGGGTCATCTCCATAAAGTCTATCACCATGTAATTCAACAAAATCTTCTGTTATTCCTCTAATATAATCTAAAGTATTTGGTCTATTTGGATGTCTTGCTATTGAAACCTTATCCCAATCCGTTAAATTAGAATAAATTTCTTTTATTTTTTCTCTATACAATTCTTTTTGTTTTTCAATTTCTTCTGTTAAATCTACTTCTTTATTCTTTGCAAATTCTTCAAGTTCTTTTATTTTTTCTTCTATCTCTAAAAGTTCTTTTTCAAAATCCACTTTTACCCTCCTAAAAATTAAACTAAGTTACTTAAAACTTTAGCTACAATATCTTTCATTTCTTCTCTTTTACTAATTATGTCTAACATTCCATGTTGAAGTAAAAACTCACTTGTTTGGAATCCTTTAGGAAGTTTTTGTTTGATAGTTTGCTCTATAACTCTTTGTCCAGCAAAACCAATTAAAGCTTTTGGCTCTGTTATTATTACATCACCTAACATAGCAAAAGAAGCTGTAACTCCTCCTGTTGTTGGATTTACTGGAATAGAAATATATGGAATTCCAGCTTTTTTTAAACGATAAACAGCAGCTGATGTTTTGGCCATTTGCATTAATGAAACAATTCCTTCGTACATTCTAGCTCCTCCTGAACTAGAAACAACTATGGCTGGTATTCTCATTTCTAAAGCTCTTTCTAAAGCTCTAGTAATTTTTTCTCCAACAACAGAACCCATACTTCCACCTAAAAAGTCAAAATCCATAACAGCAATACTTACTTTTATTCCTTTAATTTCTCCAATACCAGAAACAACAGCCTCATTCATTCCTGTTTTTCCTTCAGCTTTTTCTACTTTTGATTTATAACCTTCAAATCCTAAAAAATCTTCTGTTTGTAAATTTGCATCTTCTTCTATAAAAGTTCCACCATCAATTAATAAGTTTATTCTTTCTCTAGCACTCATTCTATAATAATATCCACAACTAGGACATCTATAAAGATTTCTTCCTATATCTTTCTTAAGTACTATCTCACCACACTCAGGACATTTTTCCCAAAGTTCTGAAGCTTCTTCGGTGATACCACTTTTCTTTTTATCATTTTCAAGCATTTTACTTTCATCTATTTCGTCTTTTACTGTTAAAGTTGCATACTTTTTCTTTCTTAAAGAAAAAAATCTCATTTTCTCCTCCTTATATTCAATAAAATATTATTTTTCACAAATAATTATAAAAGCCATTCTATTTATTTTATAAAATTTTAAAAAAATTTTCAATAATTATTTGCATTAATCTTTGTTTTGATATAAAATGAATATAAAAAATGAATAAACTTAAATCTTATAATTTAGATAAAATTTTTTACTTTTTTGTTTAGTGAAATATAAAAAAAATATAATATTACATATGTTAGGAGGAATTAAAATGAAAAAAACTATGTTTATTCTACTTGCAACTACTCTAATTGGATGTAGTGGATTACAAAATTTCTCTACAAATCCCAATAATTTATCTGTAATTTGTAAAGAAAAAATAGCTAATAATGTGGATATGTCTAGGGAGATTTATGGTATTGGAAAGGCTAAAATTTCATCATCAGGTCAATTTGTAGTTGAAGGAAAGGCTAGAGAAGCAGCTTTAAATCAAATAAAAGCTAAAATTTCAGCTGAAGTAGAAAAAAGTTTCCAACAACAAATGAATTTAGTAGATAATTATTCTAAGAGAATTTATAACAATTCTATAAAAGAATTAAAAGATTATACTACTAATGTATTAGTTGGAAATGTTGTTGAAAAAGAATCTTTTGTAGCTGATGGATACTTATACATAATAGTAACAACTTCTTTAGAGGATATTTTTAAACAATCAAAATTTACTTTTATTGAATTTACTAGTGATTTAATAAAAAGATTAGAAGCTATAAAATCTAATGTAACTAATATGGAATATGTTGCACCTTTAGAAACTTTAAATGTTACTCCAATAGAAAATGAAAAAGGAGAGGACACATTAAAATTAGATGAAGAACTTATCCTTAAATAATATAAAAAAATACTTTATCCTTTCACTTTTTCTTTTAACTGCTTGTACTAATACAGAAAAACTTTATAAGAATAATCAATATAGAATTTCTACAGTAAATGAAAATGGAAATGGTTATGTATTAAACCTTTATTTTAATAAAACTAGCATAAAAGATATTTTTAAAGTTTCTTCTAATAATATAGATGGTGAATATAAAGAATTTTATCCTTCTGGAAAATTAAAATATTTAATAAATTACAAAGAAGGAAATCAGGAAGGAATTGCTAAAAAATATTATGAAAATGGAAAGTTAGCTTTAGAGGGATTTTTTATAGATGATTTACCTAATGGTAAATTTACTTATTATTTTGATAATGGGAATATTTCTAAAATTGAAAATTATCACAATGGATATTTAGATGGTGAATATATAGAATATTATGAAAATAATAAAATAAAAATAAAAGTTTCATATTCTGATGGTTATAAAATAGGTGATTATTTTTCTTACTATGAAAATGGAAAGTTAAAAGAAACTGGAAAATATGTAGCAGGAAAAAGAAATGGAATATGGAAATATTATAATGAAAATGGAAAATTAATCTCTAAAAATGATTATGCTGATAAAGGTTATATTAGAATAGAATAATAAAAAAGACTATTGTGAAAATTTAACACAGTAGTCTTTTTTATTAAATTTATTTTTGACTTTTTCCTATTGTTATTATTGTAAACACTAAAATAACTGCACCTATAAATTGTTGTCCTGTTAGTAATCTTCCATTAAAAATATAATCAAACACAACTGATGATATTGGAAAAGCTAGTTCACAAATAGTGGCTACACTGGCATCTATATATCTAAGTCCTCTATAATAAATCATAATTGCCATACTACCACTTGTAAGCATTATAGTTATAAAAATCAACCATTGAAATGAAGTTACTCTTGTAAAATATACTAAATCTCCTTTAAATAAAGTTATTATAAAGGTAATTATACTTGTAAAAAGAAATCTTGTATATAATGCTGTTCTAAAAGAAGAATTAGTTAAAATTCTCTTTCCAAAAGCAGTAGAACTTCCAAACGAAAAAGCAGCAAGTAAAGCCAATAAACTAGCTGATAATATATTTCCACTTCCACTTGAATGAGGTAAAGCAAATTCAAATGTCATTATATATCCACCAATCATAGCTAAAAATGTTAAAAAGAAAAAGTTCTTACTCAATTTTTCTTTTAAAATAATTCTAGCTAAAATTAAAGCAAATATAGGCTGAGTTTTTTGTAATAAAGTTACAACTGTTAAATGTTGAAAATTTACTAAAAATAGAGCCTTTACTATAGAAATTGTTCCTAAAGAACCCCCAAATAATCCTATACAAAAATAATAAAAAATATCTTTTTTAGGTAATTTTTTTATATTTTTTATTTCCTCTTTTCCAAAAAAACAACTCATAAAAAGAAAAGGGATAAAATGTAGAATAAAAACTACAAAGGGAACACTTAATTGATGTAATCTAGGAGTTAAAACAATTCCATCAAATCCCCAAAGAGAAGCAGCAAAACATACTAATCCCGCTCCTAAATATTTTTTGTTTTTCACTTTTCTCTCCTTCTAAAATAAACTAATTTGATTTGTATCGCTTAGATTTTTTACTGCATTAAGAGTTTTTAATTTATCTAAAACAGTAGTTGACATTTTTGTTCTTCTTTTTAAATCTTCATAAGAAATAAATTTTTCAATATTTCTTTCAGCTATAATATTTTCTACTACACTTGCTCCTAATCCAGATATTCCCATTAATGGAACTCTTATTTTTCCATCCTCTATTGTAAATCTAAATCCTTCTGATTTATATAAATCAATTCCTAAAAATTCAAACCCTCTAGCATACATCTCTAAAACAATTTCACATATAGCCATCTGTGTTTTTTTCTTAACATCAAGTTTGGGCTCTTTATTAAGTTCTTCTAATTTTGCTTTTGCTAATTCCTTACTTCCCATCATTTCAAAATCAAAATCCTCCATCTTACGAGTAAGATAAGCTGCATAAAAAGCCAATGGATAGTGAATTTTAAAATAAGCTATTCTCATAGCCATCATAACATAAGCCACAGCATGTCCTTTAGGGAACATATATTTTATTCTTTTACAAGATTCTATATACCACTCTTTTACATTTTTTTCTTTCATCATATTTGAGAATTTTTCCCAATTCTCAGGTTCTTTAGATGGTTTTCCTTTTCTTACAAACTCCATTATTTTGAAAGCTGTAACTTTTTCCATTCCACTATCTATTAAATAGTTCATAATGTCGTCTCTTACTGTAATAACTTCTGATAGGGTTGCTGTTCCCTCACGAATAAATTCTTGAGCATTATTAAGCCAAACATCTGTTCCATGAGAAAGTCCAGAAATTCTAACAAGTTCAGCAAAAGTTTTTGGTAAAGTATCTTCCAACATTTGTCTTACAAATCCTGTACCAAACTCTGGAACTCCATAAGTTCCTACAACAGAGCCAATCTCTTCAGGAGTAACTCCTAAAACTTCTGTTCCTGAAAATATTTTTAAAGTTTCAGGGTCAGCAATAGGAATATCATAAACATTTACCCCTGTATATTCTTGTAACATTTTTATAGTTGTCGGGTCATCATGCCCTAGTATATCTAATTTTACTAATTGTTCATCCATAACATGGTAATCAAAATGAGTAGTAATAGAATCATTTTGCATATCATTAGCTGGATGTTGTATTGGACAAAAATCAAAAACTTCTTTATATTTAGGAACTATAACCATTCCACCTGGATGTTGTCCTGTTGTTTTTTTAGCTCCCTCTACCTTTGAAGCTTTTCTAATAATTTCTGCTTTTGAAATATTCAAATGATGGTCTTCATAATATTTTTTTACATAACCAATGGCGTTTTTATCAGCTAAAGTTGATATTGTTCCAGCCTTAAAGACATTAGATTTTCCGAATAATTCTTCACAATATCTATGAATTTCTGATTGATATTCCCCTGAAAAGTTTAAGTCGATATCTGGAACCTTATCTCCATCAAATCCCATGAAAACTTCAAATGGAATTGAATGTCCATCTCTTTTTAAAGGTTTACCACATTTTGGACAATTTTTTTCCGGTAAGTCAACTCCAGCTCCCTCTTTTTCAATAAATTCTGAATATTTACAATTTGGGTCTGTACAAATATAATGAGGATATAGAGCATTAACCTCTGTAATTCCCATCATAAAAGCAACTAACGAAGAACCAACTGAACCTCTTGACCCTACTAAATATCCATTATCCAAAGATTTTTTAACCAATTTTTGAGCTGATAAATATAAAACTGAAAATCCATGTCCTATAATAGCTTTTAACTCTCTTTCAAGACGAGCTGAAACTATTTCTGGAAGAGGGTCTCCATAAATTCTATGAGCTTTTTCATAAGTCATTTCTCTAACTATATTTTCTGCATTATCAAGCTCTGGTGGATAAAATCCATCTGGTATAGGTTGAACTTTTTCTATTTCATTAGAAATTTTATTTGTATTTGTAATAACTATTTCATGAGCTATATCTTCTCCTAAATAAGAAAACTCTTTTAATAGCTCATCAGTAGTTCTGAAATAAAATCCATTATCAATAGTATATTGTCTTTCGTTAAATACATTTCCACTACCATATAATAAAATACTTCTTATATCTTTTTCTTCTCTTTCAAGATAATGAACATTAGAACTTCCTGTTACTAACTTATTATGTCTTTTAGCTAAATCATAAAGATATTTGTTCATTTCTTCTATAGCTTTATAAGACATTATTCTATTAGTTCCATCTTCTTCTATAAATTCATTATAATTTTCTTTTGGAAGAAGTTCTACATAATCATAAAAATCAACAGCTTTCTCCATCTCTTTAAAATTATAATCAAGATAGTTTATAGCAAGTTCTCCATTATTCATAAAATGAACTGTGTTACATGCACCTACAAATATTCCATCTCTATGAGCTAAAATTTCTGATTTCTTAACTCTTGGCTTTTTATTTCCAAAATTATCTTTATGAGCAAATGACACAAGTTTATAAATATTTTTTAATCCAACTAAATTTTTAGCAAGAACTATAATATTTATAGTATCTTGTTTTTGAATATTTATAGGAAAAGTTCCATTTATTTCTGAAACTTTTTTTACACCTTTTTCATAATATTTTTCAAGGAAAATTTTAAACATTCCAGCAGTTGCTTGTGAGTCATCAACTGCTCTATGGTGACTTTCTAAAGCAACTCCTAATTTTTTTGTAAGATGACCTAATCCATAACCTTTTAAATCTGGAAATATATCCCTTGCCATTTGAAGAGTATCTATAACACTCGGGTCATAATCAATATTTAGAATTTTTTTACAATCTCTTCTTATAAAACTCATATCAAATTTAGCATTATGAGCTACCATTGTAGAATTACCAACAAATTCCATAAATTCTGGTAATACTACTTCTATAGGTTCAGCACTTTCTAACATTCCTTCTGTTATATTTGTTAAATTCTTAATTTTCTCAGGAACAGCTCGTTTAGGCTTTACAAATTTAGAAAACTTATCAACAATTCTTGTGCCTTCCATTTTTATAGCACCAATTTCTATAATTTCATGTTCATGAGAATTAAGCCCTGTTGTTTCTAAGTCAAAAACTACAAAGTTTTCATTTTCTATAGGAATATCTTTTGGGTTATTAATCATCTGTTTAGTATCATCTACCATATACATTTCACAACCTAAAATAACCTTAAAATTCTCATCTTTTTTAGTTTGCTTAAATGCAAAAGGGAAGGTATGAACTACAGAATAGTCTGTAATTGCCATACTTGTATGTCCATAAGATTTAGCTCTTTTTATTAAATCTCCTATCTCTGTAACTCCAACCATCTCACTCATTTTACTATGAGTATGTAGCTCCACCATCTTTTCTTCAGAAGTATCTTCTTTTGAAGTTTTAGTTTTTTCCATTTTATTAAGTGAAGATACTAATAATATTTCTTCATTTTCATTAAATGTATCTATTTGTTTTCTTCCACTTACTTTTATAAAATCTCCAACTTTAACTTCCAAATTTTCATCTGGTTTTACAAACATTTTTGTAGTAACAGAATTTTTATTGTCTGTTATTCTCATAACATAAAGAAGATTTCCTGTTTTTAATTCTTTTTTCTCAAAATTAAAAACTTCCCCTTCTATAACACAAATATCATTATCAAAAATTTCTGAAAATTCATCTATAGATATAGATTTTCCTTTAATTTCCTTAGTTTTTCTAAAAGCTACAGCATTAAATTTCTTTTCATTATTTTGATTATTATTTTCCTCTTTTGGAGCTTGAGAATTTTTTTCATTTTCACTATCTAATTTTTGGCTTAAAGTTATAATTTTATTTTCTTTTTCTTTTTCAATTTCACTTATCTCTTTAGAAAAATCTCCAGGAACAAAAGATATTTTAAAATCATTTATTCCAAATTCAGATAATAAAGTTTCTAATTTTAAATTTATTTTTGATTCATATAAAGTAGCTATTGCCATATCATTTTTTAATTCTATATAGATATTTTTTTCTTCTACTCTGACTCTATAAAGAAATAAAAAAGATTTTGAAACAGCATTTCTAAGTTTTAATTTTTCTATTGCTTTTTCTATAATTTCAGTTAAAATTTTTTGAGTAATTTGTAGATTTTCATATTCTATATTAAATTCTACAGAAAGACTCTCTCCAAACTTTTTTTGTAAATCTGTTGTTACTATATCTGTTTCACCTAAAAAAGTTGGGTCTTTTAACTGGCAACTTATTTTTAATTTTTTATATAATTCTTCATATACAATTTCTTTTACCAGTAAATTTTTAGCTCCAACACTATGGAAAAAGTCTGGTCTAGATTTAATTAAAATCTTTCTACTCATTTATAAACCTCTTTAAATTATTTCTCACCTAAAATTCTATCTAATATAATTGCCACTGCAGCACGAACAGATAAATGATTGTATTTTGTAGTTCCTCTTATTGGTTCTAATATAAAATCAGACATATCCATAACTTCTTTTATTAATCCCCAACCTGTTCCAAATAAGAAAAGATATGGTTTATCGTCTGTAAATATTTTTTCAGATAAAGCTGGATAACTAATTGAATTTGGGAAAATATGAGCTGATGTTGTTATTATAATAGGTCTTTCCCCCTCTACTTCCTCTATATGTTTTATAGTTTCCTCTATTGATTCTCTAACTCTTGTATTTACAAAAGCTGATTCTCTATCTTTATTATATTCTCCACCACTTCCATCTTGCCAATATCCTATAATTCTTTCAGTAAGTTGTTTTTGAGCATCTAATGGAACAATTAAATCATATTCTTTAACATTATAAGTTCTACAAGTTCTTGAAATATCATGTATATCAAAATTTGTAACTGAAGTACAAACAACAGATTTATTTTTATTGTAAACAGGATAATGAACTAATCCTAAATATATTTTATCTCTCATTTTTATATCTCCTAATTTTTATTTTCTTTTAATTCTTTTAACATTTCATTAAAAAGTTTTTTCTCTGTTTTATCCAGAATTTTTTTCTCTAACAAATCAGGTCTTCTTAAATATGTTCTCTTTAAACTTTCTTTTATTCTCCACTCTCTTATTTTTTTATGATTTCCAGAAGTTAAAACTTCAGGAACTTTAAGTCCCATATATTCTGCTGGTCTAGTATATTGTGGATAATCTAAAAGTCCATTAAAAAAAGAATCATTTTCGTAAGAAGCTTTTGTAATAACTCCAGGAATAAGTCTTGAAATAGCATCTACTATTACCATAGCTGGAAGCTCTCCACCTGTAAGTACAAAATCTCCAATAGAAATTTCCATATCTACTTTTTCTTCTACAACTCTTTCATCTATTCCTTCATAGTGTCCTGCTATAATTGTTATTTCTTCTTCCTCTTTTAATTTAAGAGCTACTTCTTGATTAAAAACAACTCCTTGAGGTGATGTATAAATCACTTTTCCGCCTACAGTTTCTAAAGCGCGAAAAAGAGGTTCTGGTTTCATAACCATTCCCCCTTCTCCTCCAAATGGAATATCATCAGCTTGTTTATGTTTGTCAAAACAAAAATCTCTTATATTCACTATATTAATTTCTATTAATTGATTTTTGATAGCTCTTCCTATTATACTTTGAGTTTTAAACCCTTGAAATAATTCTGGAAATAAAGTTAAAATATTTATTTTCATTTAAACCTCATAATTTATTTTTGATAATATACATATTATTTTATTTGCTTTTCTTCTAACATTCCTTCCCAAAGCTCAACAATAATTTTTTTATTTTCAAAATCAATCTCTTTTATAAATGTATCTATATTTGGAATTAAAGCTTCAGTTTCATCACTTTCTACAACTAAAATTTCATGAGCTGCTGTATCAAAAACTTCTGTAACTTTTCCTATATTTTTATCCTCTAATGTGATAACTTCCATACCTAATAAATCTTGTAAAAGATATTCATCTTCCTCAAGACCAAGTACCATTCTATTAACTTTTATTATAGAATTTTGCAGTAAATTTCCTTGAGTTTTATTTTCAATCTCTTCAAATTCCAATATAAATTTATCTCCTACTAAAGGTGATATTTTTTTCACAGTAAAAATATTTTTTTCTCCATTTGGTTTTTCTACAAGAACTTTTTCTCCAATAAGGTCTTCTTCCTCACCAATATTTATATTAGCTTTTAAAGCTCCTTTTAAATGATGAGTTCCTGTTATTTTACCAATAATTACTAATTCTTCCATATTTCACCTAATCTAAAAATTCTACATTTACATTTAATTTATCTTTTACTCCAGCACCTTGCATAACTCCTCTTATTGCATTAGCTGTAAGTCCATTTTTTCCAATAACTCTTCCCATTTCTCCTTGAGCAACATTAACTTTAAAAATAACTGTATCATCTATTACTTCATAAGTTATTCTAATTGCTTCTTCTGTTTCTACTAAATTTTTTAATATATATTTTAATAAATTTTCTAATTTTTCCATCTATACCTCCTAACTTTTTATAGTTGTCCTTTCCATTTTCCCTCTTCTAAAATTTCAGCAACAACATATTTATTTCCTAAATCTAAAATAATTTTTTTTAAATCATCTTTAAAATCATTAGTTGTTATAATAGTAAGTAATCCTTCTTTTGGACTAGTAGTTCTAACTACTCCAAGGCCTTCATAAGCTTCTATAATTTTATTTATAAAATCAATATCTTCTCTTCTACTTTTTACAATAAATTCATAACTTTCCATAAGTTTTCTCCTATTTATTTTCCAATAATTTAGCCAACGCAATAAATTCTTCAATAGTAATATTTTCAGCTCTTTCATTAAAAGGAATTCCTAAAATTTCTAGTTTTTCTTGAATAATATTTTTAGGAATACCTAAAGTTGATAAGTTATTAACAATATTTTTTCTCTTATTAGAAAAAGCAGCTTTCACATATTTAAAAAATAATTCTTCACTTATTTGTTTTTCATATTTCTTATCTTCATGAAATTTTATAGAAATAAATCCTGAATCAATTTTAGGAATAGGAGTAAAAAATTCTTTTGGAATAGTAAACAAATAAGACGCTTCTCCAAAATATTCAATAGCTAAAGTTAAAACACTTCTTTCTTTCCCAGAAATAGCAGATACTCTCTCTCCTACTTCTTTTTGTACCATAAGATATACTTCTTTAATTTTATCTCTATGTTCTATAAGTTTATTTATAATAGGAGAAGTTATATAATAAGGAATATTAGCAACAACTTTTGTATTTTCTCCTATAATTTTATCTAAATCTGTTTCTAAAATATCTCCCATATGAAGATTGAACTTTGGATTTGAATCAAATTTTTTTCTAAGTATTTTTTCAAGGTCTGTATCAATTTCTACACAATTAACTTTTTTAGATTTTTCAAGTAAAAGCTCTGTTAAAGCTCCTTCTCCAGGCCCAATTTCTAAAATTTCATCTTCTGAATTTACATTAGAAACTTCCATTATTTTTTCTAATATTGTATTTTGGTCGTTTAAAAAGTTTTGTCCATATTTTTTCTTATGTTTAAATGACATATTATTTATTTTCCTTATCTAAAGTAAGTTTTCCTACATACGAAAGATTTCTATACTTTTCTGCATAGTCTAATCCAAATCCTATAACAAATTCATCTGGAATTTCAAAACCTACATACTCAGCTTTTACATCTATTTTTCTTCTACTTGGTTTATCTAATAATGTACATACTTTTACAGAATTAGGTCTTTTCTTTGCCATAAATTCTTTTACATTTGCAATAGTTAAACCTGTATCAACAATATCTTCTACTAATAATACATCTTTTCCTGTAACTTCTTCATCTACATCTTTTAAAATTTTTACAACTCCTGTAGAATCAGTTCCTTTTCCATAACTAGATACTTTCATAAAATCAATACTTAAATCCATATCTATAGCTCTTATTAAATCAGATATAAATACTACTGACCCCTTTAATAATCCAACACAAACTAATTCTTTTCCTTGATAATCTTCTTTTATTCTTTTTCCAAGTTCAATAATACGATTTTCCAATTGCTCTTTAGAGATTAAAATATCTATTTTGTTACTCATTATTCCTCCTAAAAATTATAAAATCAACATAAAATATTTTATCATTTTACCTATATTTTATCAAGAATAAATTATTTTTATTTTATAAATATTTGTCAAATATTTCTTTTTTTTCTAGTTATTTATTGATATTTTATTTCGTTTATGTTATCATTTTATAATAAGTATTTTTTATTTTCTTAGGAGGATTAATGAAAAAAAAAATAATAGTTGTAGCTAGTTGTGTAATTTCTATTATGGCTACAATATATTTCTTGGGATATTTAACTTTAGATTGGTATTTTAATAAAAATTTCTATTATACCCCTAATCTTATAGGACTTACACCAGAGGAAGTAAACGTCTTAGCTGATAAAGATATAATTGATATAAAAGTTGTTGGAAAAGATTTTTCTAAATTTCCAGAGGGACAAATTTTTATGCAAGATCCTGTTGAAAGACATATAATAAAAAAGGGAAGAACTATAAAAGTTTGGGTTAGTATGGGAGAAAATTATTTTGAAGTTCCTGATTTTGAAGGACAACAACTTTTTACTGTAAAAAAATTACTTGAAGAAAAAAGAATAAAAATTAATAGTATCGCTAGAACCGATTCTCCTTTATCATATAATTGTATTGTTGCTACTAATCCAGGAAAAGGAGAGTATGTAAATGTTAAAGATGGAATTTCTTTATTAGTTAGTAGTCGTTCACTGAACAAAGTAGTAAAAGTTCCTGATATTTCTGGTTATACTCTTGTTGAAGCTGAAAAACTTTTAAAAGATAATTCTATTTTTATTGGAAAAATTGAAAAAATAAAAGTAGAAGGACTAGAACCAAATATAGTAGTTGATACAAGTATTGGGGCTAACAGTAGAATTTCAGCAGGTTCTACTATAAATATTACTGTTACTGAATAAATTTTAGGAGATGATCTTATCAAAGGGAAGGTTATAAATAAAATACAAGGATTTTATTATGTAAAATCTGAAGAAAATGTTTATGAATGTAAATTAAGAGGAATTTTAAAAAGAAAAGAAAAAAAAGAAAATTGTGTTGTAGGAGATATT
This sequence comes from Fusobacterium perfoetens ATCC 29250, assembly GCF_000622245.1. Lineage (NCBI taxonomy): Bacteria > Fusobacteriati > Fusobacteriota > Fusobacteriia > Fusobacteriales > Fusobacteriaceae > Fusobacterium > Fusobacterium perfoetens. Next base: position 73,900 of record NZ_KK211417.1, read on the forward strand.
GTAGAAATTTCTGAAGATAATTCAATTATAGAAGTTTATCCTAGAAAAAATATGATAAATAGGCCCTTAGTTTCTAATATTGATTATCTTGTAATTCAATTTGCAGGAAAAGACCCAGAAGTTGACTTAGATAGATTAAATACATTATTACTTAATAGCATTTACTACAAAATAAATCCAATTGTAATTATTAACAAAATAGATTTACTTACAGAAGAAGAAATAGCAAACTTAAAAGAAAGATTAAAATTTTTAGACTCAGTAGACATTCCTATGTTTTTTGTTTCCACTTATAAAAACATAGGAGTTGAAGAAGTTAAAAATTTTATAAAAGATAAAACTGTGGCATTTGGTGGTCCTAGTGGTGTTGGAAAATCTAGTATTCTAAATATGTTACAGAATGAAGAAAATTTAACAGTTGGAGAAACTAGTAAAAAATTAAAAGCTGGTAAACACACTACTAGAGATTCCAAATTGATTCCATCTAATTGTGGAGGGTATGTCATAGATACTCCGGGATTTTCATCTATAGATTTACCACCTATAAAAGATTTTACAGAACTTATCTCTCTTTTTAAAGAATTTGATTTTCAAGAGGGAGAATATTGTAAATTTTTAGATTGCCATCATATTAGTGAGCCTGGATGTCTAATAAAAGAAAAAGTAGAAAAGGGAAAAATTTTTAAAGAAAGATATAATTTTTATAAAAAAGTCTATGAAAAATTAAAAAATGAAAGGTGGAATAATTATGAAAGATATTAAAATAGCACCATCTATTTTGTCAGCAGATTTTAGTAAATTAGGTGAAGAAGTTATTAGTATAGATAAAGCTGGAGCTGATTGGGTTCATATAGATGTAATGGATGGTATTTTTGTACCAAATATTACTTTTGGACCTCCTGTAATAAAATCTATAAGAAATAAAACTAAGTTACCATTTGATGTACATTTAATGATAACACAACCAGAAAGATATATTGAAGATTTTGTAAAAGCTGGAGCTGATTTAATAGTAGTTCATGCTGAATCTACAATACATTTACATAGAGTTATTCAACAAATTAAATCTTATGGAGTCAAAGCTGGGGTTTCTCTAAATCCATCTACATCTCCTGAAGTTTTAAAATATATTATAAATGATATTGATTTAGTTCTAGTTATGAGTGTAAATCCAGGATTTGGAGGACAAAGTTTTATAGAAAGTTCTATTGATAAAATAAAAGAAATTAGAAAAATGAGTGAAACTATTGATATTGAAGTTGATGGTGGAATAAATGATAAAACTATAAAAAAATGTATTGAAGCAGGGGCTAATGTTTTTGTAGCTGGTTCTTATGTTTTTGGTGGAAATTATGAAGAAAGAATTAAAAGTTTAAAATAGGGGGGAAAATGGCTAAATATATTGAAGAATTAAATGATATTTTTGAAAAATTTTATAAGCTTTTTTATGAATCAGAAGATATGGCATTAAAAAATGGAATAAAATGTCTTACTCATACTGAACTTCATATAATAGAAGCTATAGGTGAAGACTCTCTTACTATGAATGAACTTGCTGATAGACTTGCTATAACTATGGGAACTGCAACTGTTGCCATAACAAAATTAGGTGAAAAAGGATTTGTTTCAAGAGTTCGTTCTAATACAGATAGAAGAAAAGTTTATGTTTCTCTATCTAAAAAAGGAATGCAAGCCTTAAATTATCACAATAATTATCACAAAACTATAGTTTCTTCTATAATTGAAAAATTAGATGAAGATGAAGTAAAAGTTTTCTTAGGAACTTTTAAAAAACTTCTTAAAAGCTTAAAAAATAAATCTGAATTATTAAAACCTTTACCTATAACAGATTTTCCTATAAATACTAAAGTTTCTGTTGTTGAAATAAAAGGAACACCTATTATTCAAGATTATTTTATGGATAGAGGTGTTGGACATTATTGTACATTAGAAGTTTTAGAGGGAAAAGATTCTAATAATGTGGCTCTTAAGAAAGATGACGGAACTATCTTAGAAGTTAATATATTAGATGCTAAAAATATTATTGTTGTTAAGGTAGAAGATTAATGTTTTATTTAGATGGGATATCCCTTTCTAAAATAAAAATAGAGCTAGAAGAAAATTTAACAAGTAAAAAAGTTGGGAAGATTTTTCAAAATTCTTCCCTTTCTTTAACATTACACTTTGGAAAAAAAGCTCTATTTTTCTCTTGTAATCCGTCATTACCTATTTGTTATATAAATGAAGACAAAGAAGAAAATTTTTTAGAAGAAAACTCTAGTTTTTTATTATTAATTAGAAAATATTTAATAAATTCAGCTCTAATTAAAATTGAACAACTAGGATTTGATAGAATATTAAAATTTTCATTTTCAAAAATAAATGAACTTGGAGAAATACAAAATAATTTCTTATATTTTGAAATAATGGGTAAATATTCTAATGTAATTTTGACTGATAAAGATAATAAGATAATCTCTATATTAAAGAAAAAATCTTTGGAAGAAAATTCTCTAAGAACTCTATTTAATGGAGAAGTTTACACACAACCTATTGTAACGAAAAAAATAAATCCTCTTTATATAACTGAAAAAGAATTTGAAAAATACTTAGAAGAAAATAATATTGTTGAAAATATTGAAGGAATTGGAAAATTATTAAAGAATCAAATAAATTCTTTTGAAGATTTAACTAAATTTTTAAAGGATAATATTTCTCCTAAAATATATTTCAAAAACGATACTCCTATTTTAGCTACTGTATTAAATATTATTCCAAAAGATTTTGATAAGGAAATTCCATTTTCTACATATGGTGAAATGATTAATAATTATATTAAATTAAAATCATTATCAAACTCTTTTACTTTATTAAAAAATAAATTATTTTCAGTATTGGATAAAGAAGAAAAAAAATCTGTAAAAATATTAAAAAATATAAAAAAAGATATTGAAATAATGGAAGAACATGAAAAATATAAAAATTTAGGGGATATTTTAGCTTCTGTACTATATTCTATAAAAAAAGGAGATACTAAGGTAAAAGCTTACGATTTCTATAATAATTGTGAAATTACTATTGATATAGACCCATTACTTTCTCCACAATCAAACCTTTCTAAAATTTATAAAAAATCTTCTAAAATGAAGAGAGGTTTAGAAATTTCTAAAGAAAGACTAATTGAGTTTTCAAATAAATTAACATACATTGACAGTGTTAGAACTTTTATTGAAAAAAGTAAAAATATTGATGAATTAAAAAATATTGAAAAAGAATTAATAGAAGAAAAATATATTATTGAAAAAAATAACAAGAAAAATAAAAAGAAAATTATTGATATTCCTTATGGTACTATTATTTTAGAAAATAAAACTTTATATTTTGGAAGAAATAATAAAGAAAATGATTATTTAACTTTTAAGTTTGCTAGAAAAGATGATATGTGGTTTCACATAAAAGATATGCCTGGCTCTCATTTTATAGTAAGAAAAGAAGATTTTGTCGATGATGAAGAGTTTATAAAAAAAGTTGCTGAATATTCAGCTTATTATTCAAAAGCTAATAGTGGAGAAAAAGTAGTAGTTGATTATACTGAAAAGAAAAATCTAAATAAACCTAAGGGTGCTCCATTAGGTTTTGTAACTTATAATATTTGGGATTCTATAACAGTAATCACTCCAGAAAAAATTTAAGGTGGGATAACCCACCTTATTTTTTAATCACAAAATGTTTCCAAAGCTATTTTCATCATATTTGTAAAAGATAATTGTCTTTCTTCTGCTGTTGTAGCTTTTTTAGAAGTAAAACTATCTGATATTGTTAAAAGACAGGCAGCTTTTTTTCCTAAAACTTTTGCATTATGAAAAAGAGCAAAACTCTCCATCTCTACAGCTTCACAACCTTTATCTTCAAATATTTTTTTATAATATCCCTCTTCAGCATCTCTATAAAAAACATCACTAGAATGAATTTTTGATAAATGAATAGGAATATTTAATTTTTTAGCTGTTTCTTTTATTTTTTTGTTTAACTCTTCATCTGGATAAGTTTCATCTTTTTCATATCCATTTTGAGTTTTAGCAAAAGAAGATTCACTCCAAGCACTTTCTACCAATACAATATCAAAAATATTTAATGTATCTACATAAGCTCCAGCTGAGCCAATTCTTAAAATATTTTCAACACCATATTGAGAAAAAAGTTCATAAGAGTATATTCCTATTGATGGCATTCCCATTCCAGAACCCATAACAGTAATCTCTTTTCCTTTATATTTTCCTGTATAAGCAAACATATTTCTAACTGAATTTACTAATTTTACATCTTCCAAAAAAGTTTCAGCTATAAATTTAGCTCTTAAAGGGTCCCCAGGCATTAAAACATTTTTTGCAATTTCTCCAACATTAGCACTATTATGTGGTGTACTCATATATCCTCCTTATAAACTTTCATCTGTAAATGAAAAAGGTAATAATTCTTCAATATTTGTTATTTTTATTTTGTCTCCAGTAACTAATACTATAGGAGTATCTTTTTCTAATAATTCAACCATAACTTGTCTACAAGCTCCACAAGGAGTTATTAAATTTTTTCCACTTCCTACAATACAAATTGACTCTATATCTTTTTTTCTATATCCCATAGAATAAGCTTGAAATATAGCATTTCTTTCGGCACAGTTTGTTAAACCATAAGAGGCATTTTCTACATTAGCTCCTAAAAAATATTTATTGTCTTTTGTTTTTACACAAGCTCCTACAAAAAAATTTGAATATGGAGCATAGGCATTTTTTTGAACTTCATAAGCTTTTTCTATAATATCCCTATATTTTTCCATATAAACCTCTATTTCTTTTTATCTTCTTTTATTAAATTTCTTATAGCTTCTATAGTAATTTTCACAACTTCATTTGTATCATGAACAACAGGATTATCAAGTCCTAACTTTTCTCTTTCTTGATTTGCCATAACTAAAAAAGAAGCTCCCACTCTAACTTTTCTATAACTTCCTACTATAAAAAGAGAAGCTGATTCCATTTCAGAAGCAAGACAACCTAATCTTATCCAAGCTTCCCATTTATTATTTAATTCATAACTTACTGGTTTTATATCTGGACTATGTTGTCCATAAAAAGAATCTTTAGATTGTACAACTCCCACATGATATTTTTTTCCTAAAGTTTCTGAAGCTTTTATTAGAGAATTAACTATATCTATATTAGCTACTGCTGGAAATTCTATTGGGGCATATTCTCTAGTTGTTCCCTCCATACGAATGGAAGCTGTAGCAATAACCACATCTCCTCCTACTATTTCTTTTTGCATTCCTCCACAAGTTCCAACTCTTAAAAAAGTATCAGCTCCACAATTTACTAATTCCTCTAAAGCTATAGAGGCTGATGGCCCACCAATTCCTGTAGAAGTTACACTTACTTTTTCTCCATCTAAATATCCTGTGTATGTTACAAATTCTCTTACATCTGCCATTAATTTGGGATTATCTAAATATTTAGCAATTTTTTCACATCTTTTTGGGTCTCCTGGTAAAATTACATATTTACCAACATCTCCCTCTTTTAACCCTATATGATATTGTAATCCATTTTCAGAATATTTCATATAATTCACCTCTTTTTTATAGGAAATTTTCTTTGTTTATATTTATTTGACGAAAAAAATAAAAAAAAGATAATATAAAAAGAGGCTATTATAAATATTATATAATAACCTCTTAAAAAATTAATATCTTTCTTTCATTGCTCTATCAATATCTCTCTTTTGGTCTTTTTTAGCTATACTTTCTCTCTTATCGTAAGTTTTCTTTCCTCTAGCAAGAGCAATATCTACTTTTACATATCCTTTTGAAAGATGTACATTCAATGGAACAATAGTATAACCCTTTTGACTTACTTTTTCATGTAATTTTTTTATCTCTTTTTTATGAAGAAGTAATTTTCTTACTCTTTTTTCTTCAGGATTATATACACTTCCATATTCCCAAGGAACAATAGACATTCCCATTATAAAAACTTCTCCATTAATAATTCTTACAAAAGATTCTTTTATACTAACTTTTCCAGCCTTAGCTGATTTTACTTCACTACCTACTAATTCAATACCAGCCTCTATTTTATCTTCTACAAAATAATCAAAATAGGCTTTTTTATTATTTGCAAGTATCATTTTTCACCTCTTATTTTCTTTTTACAGAAAAATTCTCTTCATTATATGGAGCTACTTCTATCTCCAATTCTCCCATATCAACTCTTACAATTATGACTTCTAATTTATCTCCTAAGTTATATTTTTCTCCTGTATCCGTATCTATCATAATATAATTTTTTTCATCAAATTCATAATAATGAGGAGAATTTGTAACATCCCACATACATTCTACTAACTCTTCTGTTTCTATAAATACTTTTCTATTACTAATTCCAACAATAGTTCCTTTAAATACATCTCCTATTTTATCAAGCATATATTCTACTATTTTTATTTTTTTACTTTCTTCTTCTACTTTCATTGCATCTCTTTCTGTTTTAGAAATTGCTGTACAAATAGTTGGAAGATTTTTTTCTAATTTTTCAATATATTTTTTCTTAGGATATCCAAATAAAGTTTCTCCCAAAATTCTGTGAATCATTAAATCTGCATATCTTCTAATAGGTGATGTAAAATGTGTATAATAACTTGAAGCTAATCCAAAATGACCAATATTTTCAGGAGTATATCTAGCTTGTTTTAAAGCCATCAATATCATTTTATGGACTATCATACTTATTCCTTTTACTTGAGAGTCCTCAATTATAGATTGAAACTTCTTAGGATGTACTCCTTCAGACCCAAACATAACTTTATACCCAAATTTTCCTAAAACATCATTTAATCCATGTATTCTTTCTCCATCTGGTTTTTCATGAGTTCTATAAATACTTGGTACTTCTAACCAGAATAATTTTTCAGCAACAGCTTCATTTGCCTCTATCATAAAATCTTCTATAATTTTTTCAGCTTCTCCTCTATCTCTTTTTTCTAAATGGTCAACTGTTAAATTATCTTTTAATATTACTTTTATTTCTGGCAAATCAAAATCTATACTTCCTCTATTATATTTTATATTTCTTATAATTTTAGAAAGCTCCAACATCATAAACAACATATCTTTTATAGAGGCATATTTTTTACAAAGTTCCTCATCATTTTCTAAAATTTTATTTACATCAGTATAAGTCATACGATAAGCTGTTCTAATAACTGACTTATAAGTTTGAACATCTTTTACTTTTCCTAAAGAATCAATTTCAAGTTCACAAGTAAAAGTTAGTTTATCTTCATTAGGATTTAATGAACAAATTCCATTTGAAAGTTCACGAGGAAGCATTGGTAAAACTCTATCTACTAAATAAACTGAGTTCCCTCTTCTTAAAGCTTCTTTATCCATAGCTGAACCTTCTTTTACATAATAACTTACATCAGCTATACTAACAATTAATCTATAATTTCCATTTTCTTTTTTCTCTACATATACAGCATCATCTAAATCTTTAGCATCAGCACCATCTATAGTAATTATTGATAAATTTCTTAAATCCTTTCTTGAAGCTATTTCATCTTTATGTACCTCTTGAGGAACAGCTTTAGCCTCTCTCATAACTTCTTCTGGAAAATCTTCTTTCAAATTTTCTCTTTTTAGTAAAGCTTCCATCATAACTTTACTATCTAAAGGATTTCCTAAAGCTTCTATTATTTTTCCTTCTGGCTTTCTATCTCTATCTCCAAAGAAATCTATCTTAACAACAACTAATTCTCCATCTCTGGCCATACCTAAAAATCTTTTTGGAATATATATATCTTTACCAAAAGAGTGAGTAGGAGTTACAAAACCAAAACCTTTTTGTTTTTGTAAAATTCCAATAACTGTGTCATTAGTTCTTTTTATAATTTTATAAACTTCTCCCTCTTTTTTTTCTGTTCTAACACTATCTTTTGTAATTCTTACCAAAACTATATCTCCGTTTAATGCTCCATTAAATCCAGATTTTGGTATGAAAATCCCTTCTTTTTCAGTATCAACAAAGGCAAATTTATTTCTTATAACACTAAATTCTCCACAAACCATTCCTATATTTTCAGGAATATTATATTTACCTTTATTATTTTTTACAAGTTCTCCTAGTTCTACCCAAGAATCTAATATCTCTCTATTTCTTTTTTTCATTTTTGAGGACCAAGATAAAAGTTTATATATTTCATCTATTCCTATGGATTTTTTATTTTCAGTTAAATATTTTTTTAGTATTTCTAAATCTCTTTTTATATCCATTTTTCCTCCTTAATCTACAATTATTTTTTTGAAGTTAAATCTTCTAATGTTTCTATAGTATTTTTATGAATAACTCCACCTTTTCCTTTTAAATATTCCAATTTTCTTGAAATTTCCATAATAATACCATCATCTAAATTTCTAAAAGTTTCTTTTCTTATCTCATCTACATTTGGATAATCTCTTCCATATTCTATGGCATCTCCAATATAAATAATTTTTTCAAGTAATGACATATTCTTTCTTCCAATAGTGTGATATTTTATACTATTTAAAATATCTTCATCTTCAATTCCAAACTCTTTTTTTACAACAACAGATGCAGCTAATCCATGAAAAATTTCATTTAGATTTTCATATCCTTTAACTTCTTCCATATCTTTACAAATCTCTTTTAAAGTTTCTATATTTTCTTTTTTTAAATAATCATGTAAAATAGCAGCTATTCTAGTTTTTTCCTCATCACAACCATATTTTTTAGCAAGTTCTACACATATTTCTTCAACACCTAATGTATGTTCATATCTTTTAGATGGCAATTTTTCTTTTACTATTTCTCTTAGATTATTTATATCCATTTTTATCTCCTTGATGAAAAAGGGAGTTTTTAGCTCCCTTATATATCTTTTCTATATTTAAATTTTCCTTTTAAATTAGAATATTTTACTTTATCAGTATCTATTCCATTAATTAAAATTTTTATTTCTTCAACAGAGTCTAAATTAGTCAAAGTATTAACAAAAGAATAAATTAATAAAATCTCTTCCTTTGGACTTTTTACATTTGAAAATATTTTTTCAGGTAAATCTAAATAAAGAGTACTGTCTACCTTATAATAAAACACTTCTGTTTTTTCATTTATATTAGGAATTAATTTTAAATTTTTTAATTTCTCTATAGTTTTATTTAATGTTTCTCTTATAATATCATTTTCCCCTGTAGATTTAATAGTTTCTATTTCCTCACTTACTAACTGCCCATCATTAGGATAAAAAATATATAATTTTTGTTTTTCAATCATCCTTGTAATATCTCTTCTTTCAAAAACAGTTTTAGGAAGCCCCTTATTTAATGAATTAAAATATAAATATCCTGATAAAATTGTAATTATCCATAAAATTCCAACTATTTTTATAGTTCCATTTTTTTCTTTAGAAAAGAATTTTTTTATACTTCCAAAAATTAACTCTGTATATTCTTTTATTGCTTCTTTATTATTATTTTTTTCTTTTTTCTCTTTTTTTTCAAATTTATATTTCAGATTTTCTTTTTTAGAGTCTTCTACTTTTTTATTTGAATTTTTATCTTCCATAACTTCATCATACAATTTTATATTTTCATCATGCCCTGAAAAAACTCTTAAATTTACTTCTTTTTCTTCTGTTTCTTTATTATTCTTTACAAATTTTATCATCAAACTCTCCTAATAAAAATAATCTCTAATATGTTCAGCAATTTTTTGAGCCATAATTTTTTGTTGCCCTTTAGAAGTTATGATTTTATGGTCCTTAGAACCTTTTATAAATCCAACTTCTATTAATATTCCTGGACAATTAATTCCTCTTAAAACAGCAAAATTTGCTCCATGAGTTTTTCTATCTCTCATTCCCATTCTTTTAGCAAGAGAAGTATTTAGTTTATCAGCAAAAGGGATAGTTTTCTCTTGATTTTTATTATAGGCTATCTCTCCAGCAATTTGTACTATCGAACTTGTATTTTCACCATATTTTTCACCAAAACTATTTTCATATCTTGCTATACTTGCTGCATAGGGAGTAGATTTTTTAGAAAAATAAAATATTTCTATTCCATTAGCACTTGTATCACTAGAAGAATTAGCATGAAGGCTTATAAATAAATCTGCACCTATTCCATTAGCCACATTACTTCTATTTCTTAAAGAAATAAATTCATCACTATCTCTAGTCATAACTACATTAAAGTCTCGTTTTAATTCGTCTCTTAAATATTTTCCAATACTTAAAACAATATCTTTTTCTTTAATATTTTTATATCCAAGAGCTCCAGAATCTTTTCCACCATGTCCTGGGTCAATTACTACTGTGTATTGTTTATTTTGAGCACTATTAGATAAATCTACTACTACACGATTTGGATTTTTCCTTAAAGTTACTCTATGAAAAACATTCTTTTTTAATTTTAAGAAAAAGCCATGAGAATTTACATATTTATAATCTGATATACTTTCTAAATATTTTGACAGATTATTTCTTACTCCTTTATTATAAATAGGTACTTCATTTCCTATTTCTAAAAAAAGAAGTCTATTATAATCATCATATTCACTATGATAAACAGGGGTTGTTTCATCTAAATCAAAAACAACCTGTGGAGGATAAGTATTAAATCTTACATTTTTTACAGTTGAAGAAAAACAAATTGAGAATAAAACCAAAAACATTAAAAATACTTTTTTTATCATTAAACCACCATAAGTAAGATTTTTTTAACAAAAAAACGACAATTAACTTTTAATTGTCGTTTTTCATTCAAATTACTCTAAAATTCCAGCAACAGCTGATTTTCTAATAGTCATATGAACACCTTTATCTATTCTTATTACGACAAAAGCTTCTTCTACGCTAGATATTACACCTTTTATTCCACCTACAGTAACTATAGTATCACCAGCTTTTAAATTATCTAACATTTGTTGTTGCTTCTTTTGTTTTTTCTTATTTGGTAAAACCATAAATACATAAATAATAACTATCCATAAAGCAATCATTATTAATGTACCATATTTAGCAAATATTTCTTTCATTTATTTCCCTCCATATTTTTATCAAATTTCTAATCTTAGTATATCATAGGAAATGATTTTTTTCAACAAACTCTTTTATATTATTTAAATAAATCCTTAAATCTTTCTATAAAACTTTTGTTCATTTTATAATTTTTATCTTTTAAACTTTCGTCAAATTTTTTAAGAAGTTCAATTTGTGTATCATTTAAGTTAGTTGGAACTTCAATCACAATTTTTACAATTTGGTCTCCTACATATGACCTAGGATTATTTATTCCTTCTCCTCTTAACTTAAATAATTTTCCATTTTGTGTTCCAGCAGGAATTTTTATAGATTTTTTTCCATTTAATGTAGGAATTTCTACTTCTCCTCCTAAAGCTGCCTTAGCATAAGTTATCGGAACTTCACATATAATATTTTCTTCATCTCTTACAAAGAAATCATGTTCTTTAACATGGAAGAAAATATATAAATCTCCATTTTCTCCACCTTCAGAACTTGCATCTCCCATTCCTTGTATCCTTAATCTTTGACCATCATGTATTCCTACAGGAATTTTTATAGTTTTTTTAATAGTTTCTCTTTCTAATCCTGTACCACCACATTTTTTACATTTTGTTTCTGGAATTTGTCCTTTGCCTCTACATTTATCACATTCTTCAACACTTTTAAAACTTCCTAATAATGTTCTTTGGATTTTTTCTATTCTACCTTTTCCACCACATTTATCACAAGTTTTCATTTTACTTCCAGGCTCAGCACCTGTTCCATTACAAGCAGAACATTTTCCTCTTCTTGTATATTTAATTTCTTTTTCTCCACCTTTGGCTACTTCTTCTAAAGTAATGGTTACATCTACTCTTAAATCTTCACCAGGTTCTGGTCCTCTTCTCTGAGTACTTCCACCAAAACCACTTCCTCCAAAGAATGATGAGAAAATATCTTCAAATCCACTACCAGAGAATCCTTCAAATCCTCCATATCCTCCACCAGCTCCATTTTCAAAAGCTGCATGTCCAAATCTATCATACTTAGACCTTTTATCTGCATCTGATAAAACTTGATAAGCTTCATTAATCTCTTTAAATTTTTCTTCAGCTTCTTTTTTCTCTTTTTCACTTGCATTACTAAATCTATCAGGATGATATTTCATTGCTAATTTTCTATAAGCTTTTTTAATCTCAGCTTCAGAAGCAGTTTTTTCTACGCCTAAAAGATCATAATAATCTTTTTTTGCCATTTTATCCTCCCATTATTAAATAACTTTTATTTTTATTCTTCTTTGATATACCTGTTCTTTTTCTAATTTTTCTATTCCAACTTTATCTTCTAATTTTCCATTAGAATTTACATAATCAGTTATTCCATCCCAAGGTTCAAAACAAATAAATCCTGAACCAGGAACATTCCAAAATGCCATATACTTAAAACCTTCATAATTAAATTCTAATTGTTTATCACTATCTAAAGATTTTAAAAATACTTTACTTGAATTAGTATTTTCTAAAATAACAGCATCTTTTTCAAAAGTTTTTTCATCAAATTTAAAGATTTTTCCTTTAAATAAATCTTGTGTTTTTTCTCCTAAAAAACCATCTTCTATTATTTTTGAAACACCAATTTCATCCTTTTCAAATTCTACAAAATTATTATTTTTTTCAAATAAATTAAGAGCAGGATGTGCTCCTAATGAAAAATACATATCCCCATCTGTTAGATTTTCTACTTTATATTCTAATAATACCTCATTATCAACAATAGAATATCTTAAATATAAATTAAAATCAAAAGGATATATTTTTTTAGTTTCTTCATTTGACGAAAATAAAAATTCTATAAAATTTTCTCCTTTGACATTAACTATAAACTCATTATCTCGAGCAAACCCATGTCTTGTTTTTATTTGATATTTTTTTCCATTATAAAAATATTCTGAATTTTTTATTGTTCCTACAAAAGGAAATAATATTGGTGATGATTTAGCCCAAAATTTTGGATCTTTCTGCCAAATATATTCAAAATTATTTTTTTTGTTAAAAAGACTTGTAAGTTCAGCACCTTTACTATTAATAACAACCTTTAGATTGGAATTTTCTATTATATAATCCATTTTTACTCACCTTATAATCTAAAAACTGGGAATAGAGAACAAGCTCCATTCCCAGAGAAATGTAATCTATTTTAATTAGTCAACTATTTCAGCGTCCTCTACATCATCTGCTTTTTTATTATTTCCACCTTGTTGTTGTCCAGCATTAGCTTGTTGTGCTTGTTGAGCTTCTCTATAGATTTCTTCAGCTAATTTTTGAGCTGCTTTTGATAATTTTTCCATTGCATCTTCTATAATTTTTTTATCTTCAGAATCTTTTACTTTTTTAAGTTCTTCTAAAGCTTCTTCTATAGCTTTTTTCTCAGCTTCACTTACTTTTGATGAATGTTCTTTTAATGTATTTTCAGTAGAAGCGATTAACATATCAGCTTTATTTCTTGTTTCTATTAACTCTCTGAATTTTTTATCTTCAGCTTCGTTAGCTTCAGCTTCTTTTTTCATTCTTTCAATATCATCATTTGATAAGTTATTTGAACCAGAAATTGTTATTGTATTTTCTTTTCCTGTTCCTAAATCTTTAGCAGATACATGTACAATTCCGTTAGCGTCTATATCAAATGTAACTTCGATTTGTGGGATTCCTCTTGGTGCTGCTGGAATTCCTTCTAAGTTAAACTCTCCTAATTTATGGTTATCTGCAGCTTTTGCTCTTTCTCCTTGTAATACATTAATTGTAACTGCTGGTTGGTTATCTACTGCTGTAGAAAATACTTGAGATTTTTTAACAGGAATAGTTGTATTTTTCTCTATAATTCTTGTACAAACTCCTCCTAAAGTTTCAATTCCTAATGATAATGGAGTTACGTCAAGTAATAATACATCTTTAACATCTCCCATTAAAACTCCACCTTGAATAGCTGCTCCTGCTGCAACAACTTCATCAGGATTTATTCCTTTATTAGGTTTTTTACCAAAATATGCTTCTACCCATTCTTGGACAGCTATCATTCTTGTAGAACCACCAACTAATAAAACTTCATCTATTTCAGCTGGAGATAATCCTGCATCTGATAAAGCTGTTCTTGTAGGTCCTTGAGTTGCTTCTACTAAATCTTTTGTTAAAGCATCAAATTTAGCTCTTGTTAATTTCATTTCTAAGTGTTTTGGTCCTGTTTGGTCCATAGTGATAAATGGTAAAGAGATTTGAGCTTCCATCATAGATGATAATTCTTTTTTAGCTTTTTCAGCAGCATCTTTTAATCTTTGATATGCCATTTTATCATTTAATAAATCAATTCCTTGTTCTTTTTTAAATTCTTCAGCTAACCATTTAATGATTCTTTCATCAAAATCATCTCCTCCTAAATGGTTATTTCCTGCTGTTGATAATACTTCTATAACTCCATCAGAAATTTCAAGAATAGATACGTCAAAAGTTCCTCCTCCTAAGTCAAATACTAGAACTTTTTCTTCTTTTTTCTTATCAAGTCCATAAGCTAAAGCTGCTGCTGTAGGTTCGTTAATTATTCTTTTTACTTCTAATCCAGCTATTGCACCTGCATCTTTTGTAGCTTGTCTTTGAGCATCTGTAAAGTAAGCTGGAACTGTAATTACAGCTTCTTTTACTTCTTCTCCTAAATAAGCTTCAGCATCTTTTTTTAATTTTCTTAAAGTCATAGCTGAAATTTCTTGTGGTGTATAATCTTTTCCATTAACTGTTACTTTATAGTCAGAACCCATATGAGTTTTAATAGATGAAATTGTAGAATTTGGATTTGTGATAGCTTGTCTTTTTGCTATTTCTCCTACTACTATTTCTCCATTATCTTTAATATTTACAACTGATGGTGTAGTTCTAGCTCCTTCAGCATTTGTAATTATATTTGCTGAACCACCTTCCATTATTGCTACACATGAGTTTGTTGTTCCTAAGTCAATACCAATTACTTTAGACATTTTATATTCCTCCTTAAATATTCCTAAAAATATTATATAAAAATTTTATTTTATTTACTTTAATTATTTTTTACATACCTTAACCATTGATGGTCTTATAACTTTTCCTTTTAATTTATATCCTTTTTGGAATTCAGCTATAATGAAATTATCTTCAAAAGCTTCATTTGCTTCTACCATTACAGCCATGTGTTCTTCTGGATTGAATTCTTTTCCCTCAGTTTCTATTGCTTCTAATCCTTCAGATTTTAAAACTTCTTTAAATTGATTTAATGTTAATTCAACACCTTTAACTAGTCCTTCAAAATCATTTGTTTGTCTTGAAGTTTCTTCTGCTCTAGTTAAATTATCTATACCATCTAATAACTTTGTTATTATTTTTTCAGAAGCAAATTTTCTAAGTTCATCCATTTCTCTTTCTTTTCTTTTTGTAAAGTTTTGGAAATCAGCTTGTTTTCTTAAATAAGATTGCTTCCAATCTTCAACTTCTGCTTTTAATTTTCCAATTTCTTCTTGAATAGCTTCTATTTCATTTATTTCTTCTCTTACTTCTTCCTCTTTTTCTTCTGAACATTGACAATTTTCTTTATCACATTCACTTTGACAATTTTCATTTTTCTCTTTTTCTAATTCATCTATAGAATCTTTTTTTAATTCTTCTGACATTACTATCTCCTTTATTTTTTCTTATTTCCAATTAGTTTTTCTTTATTTATATTTTTTTCAACTTCTTTACTAATATAATCTATAAGTCCCATAGTTTTGGAATAAGGCATTCTTTTTGGACCAATAACTCCTATAACTCCTTTTGAATCACCTTTTTTATATACAGAATATACAAAACTAAAGTCTTCTAAACCTTTTATTGGTAAATCATCTCCTAAAATAACATTTACTTTTCCTTCTATATATTCATTAGAATTTACAATACTTTCAAAAATATTTCTAACTTCTTGTTTTTCATTAAAGATTTCAAGCACATCTAATATCTCATTTACATTTTTATTTTTAAATATACTAGGAGAATTACTTAAATATAATTTTCCTTCTATATCTTTGTAAATTTCTTTTTCAATATCATTATAAGCTTCAAAATTTTCTTTAATTAAATCTACTATTTCATGACTTTTTATCTTATGAGTTTTAATATTTCTATTAATTCTATCTGATAAAATAGCTAACTTTTCTTGTGAAATTCCTGTTTGTAACTTAATTTTTTTAGTAGATACATTTAAATCTTCAGTAACAATTATAGCTAAGATAAGGTAATCATCAATATGAATTAATTCAACCTTTTTTATATTTTCTTTCCTATGATCTGGTTCTATAACTACTGAAGCATAAGAAGTTAATTTTGACAATAAAGAAGATGTTTCTTTTAAAATATTATCTAGGGCATTCATCTTTTGGTCATATTCATTATTTATTCTTCTTTTTTCTTCAAGTGATAATTTTTCTACTTCTAAAAGTTCATTTAAATAATATTTATAACCTAAATCTGTTGGAATCCTTCCTGATGAAGAATGCGTCTTTTCAATAAATCCAGCATCCTCCAAATCAGACATAACATTTCTGATTGTTGCTGAAGATAATTCTATATTATATTTTTTTACAAGAGTTCTTGACCCAATTGTTTCACCATACATAAGATAATAGTCTATAATTGCATTAAGAACTAATTTTTCTCTTTCACTCAGCATCTAATCACCTTCCCAAATATTAGCACTCATTATTTAAGAGTGCTAACTAACAAATTCATGATATCATTTTTAAATATTTTTGTCAATAGTTTTTAGAATATTTTTTATTTTGAAAAATTTTATCAATTAGATTAACATAATAAAAAAACTACTACATAATAATGTAATAGTTTCTTTTAATAAAATTATTTTTCATTAAAATATTCTTCTAAAAATTTTGCAACTCCATCTTCATCATTAGAATTTTTTGTTACATAAGCACAAATTTCTTTTAACTCATCAATAGAATCTTTCATAGCTACATTTACTCCTACTGTTTCTAACATTTCTTTGTCATTTTCAGCATCACCAAAGGCCATACATTGTTTTATATCTATATTTTTTAGTTCTAATATTCTTTTTAAAGCTTTTCCTTTATTAATATCTTTATTTAAAACTTCTAGATAAGTTGGTTGTGTAAATGTTATATAAGCTTTTTTTCCTATTAAATCTTCTAATTCTTTTTTATATTTTTCTAATACTTCCGTTTTATCTATTATAACACCTTTAGTTATATTCTTTTTAGAAAAATTTTTTAAATCTATTTTTATTGGAGTTAATCCTGAATTTTTTTTATAAATTTTTGCACTTTCACTTTCTAAATCATTAGCATGCCATTTTTCATTCATAAAAATATTTATATTTAATTTTTTTACTTCTATATATTCAAATAATTTTTTTGCTACATCTTCAGGCAACAATTTATTTTCTAATATTTCTCCTGAAATTGTATCTATTATTTTTCCTCCATTATAACAAATAGCTGTCATTGGTATTCCAAGTCTTTCTATTATTTTGGTAGTTGAAGAATAAGGTCTTCCTGTAACAATTAAAATTTCTATTCCTTTTTTATAAAGCTTTCTTAATATATTAACACTTCTATCTGTAACTTCTTTTTTATCATTTAACAATGTTCCATCTAAATCTAAAGCAATAGCTTTTATCATTATTCCCCCTCACACATATTATTCTTACATCTTTCTCTCATTTTTATAAGATTTTTTATTTTAAATTTATAACAAATAAATAATGTTATAGCTTCTAAATTCCATTGTAGTACTGTTATCCACCAGAAATAAGTTATTGGTTTTTTGTTCAAATATAAGAAATAATACATAAGAGGTAATCTTATTAACCAGTTACAAACAAAACTTACTTTAAAAGGAGTTTTAGAATCTCCCATTCCTTTAAAAGCACCTGAAAAAGTCATTCCTAATGAAGTTCCAATTTGTTGAAAACAACCTATCTGTAAACAAATGGCTCCTAATTTTATTACCTCTATCTCATCTTTTTTTATAAATAATTTTATTATATCTTTTGAAAAAAAGAAAAATATAATTCCAAAAGTTCCCATTATAATACCTGATAAAATTGCTGTAGTATTTATATATTTTTTAGCTTTTACAAAATCTCCATCTCCAACACAATATCCTGTTAAAGCTGTACAAGCTAAAGAAAATCCCCAACCAGGCATAAAACTTATACTTTCTATTGTTACTGAAATTTGATTAGCTGAAAAAGCCAAACTACCTAAAGACATTACTATAACAACTCCCATTAATTTTCCAATACTAAATGAACCTTCTTGTAAAGAAGCTGGTATAGAAAATCTAAGAATCTCTTTTATTATATTTTTATCTATTTTTGAAAAGAATTTTAATTTTATAGGAAGTTTTTTCAATCTAAAAAATAAAAAAATAAAACATGATATCCCAGCTGTGGAAGTAGCTAAAGCCGCCCCTTTTACTCCTAATTCTGGTAAACCAAATTTTCCAAAAATTAATAAATAATCTAAAACTAAATTAACACAATTTACTATCATGGCTCCATAAAGTGGAGTTCTTGTATCTTTACATCCTCTAAACATTCCACTAAACAAATTTCCTAACATAGTAAAAAACATTCCAACAGAACAAATTCTTATGTAAGAACTTGCCATTCCTATTATTTCTTTTTCAGCTCCCAAAAAATTCAAAATATTTTTTGCAAAAATAAAATATGTAGAAGAAACTGTTAAAGCAATAACAAATCCTATATTAAATCCTTGATTAGCAAATTTTAAAGTTTTTTTCTCATCTTTAGCTCCAAGACCTCTAGCTATAATAGAAGTCATTGATACAGATAATCCCATTCCTATAAGCGTATTCATAACAGTATACATAATCTCTGATGAAAATCCTACAGCTGCTACTGAATATTTTCCCCCATAATGACCTACCATCATAGTATCAAATACCCAAACTAACATATAGAGTATCATTTCTCCAACAGCTGGAAGAGCCAATTTTAAAATTTCTTTTACATATTTTAAGTAATCTTTCACTTTTCTTTTCCCCTCTATAAAGTTTTTTATCATAAAATTATAACATGAAAAAATAAATAAATCTATAAGTTATAAATTTATTTTCTGTAATTTTTATGTTATAATATTTTGAAATTATATATTGTAGGAGGAAAAATGTTATTACATGAAAATGAAGTTATTAATAATCTTCTAAATAAAAATTTAAAAATTATTCAAAGAAATGACTATTTTAATTTTTCTTTAGATTCTCTTTTAATCTCAAATTTTATTTCTCTTGGAAAAGGAGTTAATAAAATTGTTGATTTAGGTACAGGAAATGGAGCTATCCCTCTTTTTCTTTCTGAAAGAACTAAAGCAAAAATAAAAGGATTTGAACTTCAAGAAGTTTCAGCAAATCTTGCTAAAAGAAATATTCAATTAAATAATTTAGAAGAACAAATAGAAATTATTAATGATGATATGAAAAATTGGAAAAAATATTTTAATCATGGTTCTCAAGATGCTGTTATAACAAATCCTCCATTTTTTAAATTTAATGGAAATCCTGATTTTTTAAATGACCTTGACCAACTTACTTTTGCTCGTCATGAAATAACTATAACTTTAGAAGAAATTATACAGATTGCTTCTTGTCTACTTAAGGATAAAGGATATTTTGCTATGGTCCACAGACCAGATAGAATGTTAGAAATTTTAGATTTAATGAGAAAATACGGAATTTCTCCAAAAAAACTTAGATTCTGCCATACTAAATTAGATAAACAAGCTAAAATTTTATTAATCGAAGGAATAAAATTTGGAAAAGATTCTATGAAAATATTACCTCCTTTAGTTGCACATGATGAAGATGGGAAATATTCTCAAGAAGTTTTAAAAATGTTTGAACCTATTATTAACAAATAATAAATTTTTACTATTTTACAAAAAAATTAAAAACTGTTGTAACTTATTTTTAGGTTACAACAGTTTATTTTTTATCTTATTTTTATAAAATTAGGTTTCATTTTTTCAAATGATGTTATATATTTTATATCTAATTTTTCTAATATTTCATAGGCTGTTTTAAAATATTTCGTGATATATTCTTTTTGATGTGAGTCAGAACCTATCGTTAATATTTCCCCTCCTAGTTCAAAATATCTTTTTAAAATTGGAAAATCTGGATAAACTCTATTTTCCCCATACCTAAATCCTGAAGTATTAATCTCTATTCCTTTTCCACTATGAATAATTTCTTTTAATATTTCATCTATAACTTCCATATGTTTCTCTATGTCCATTCCTCTAAATTTAGTTCCACCATATCTAGTTACAAAATCTATATGTCCATAAACACAATAATTTTTAAATTTTTTTACATTTTCTAAAACAGTTTTAAAATAAAAATCTTGCATTTCATCTCTAGTTTTTCCCTCTTGTAATATTCCAAAAGCTAAATCAATACTGTTTATTCCATGTGTTGAAGCTATCACAAAATCAAAAGGATATTTAGATATTTTTTCATTATAATAATTCAAAGTATGAGGTTGTACTCCTGCTTCTACTCCCAATTTTATTTTTATTTTATTTTTATATATCTCTTTTAATCTTAAAATTTCTTTTACATATTCATCTAAATTAATATCCCAAGCACTACTTAAATCTTTCATTCCATATTCTAAATGGTCTGTTATTGCTATTTCTTTTAATCCTAATTCTATAGATTTTTCTATAATTTTTATTAAATCCTCATTAGAATCTCCTGAAAATCTACTATGAATATGATAATCACTATAAAACATTTTTTCTCCTAATTTTACTTTTATATTTTTTTATAATTCATTATAATATAAATTTTCTGTTGGGAAAATCATATCACAAGTAACATCAATACCTAATTTTCTTAAAAGTTGTTCATCTACTTTTCCTAAGATTATTGTAGAATGAGCCTGAGAACCTTTTAAGTTATTTAATTGATCTATTGCTTTTTTAGCTCTTTCGTCTGTTACAGCACAAATACTTAAAGCTATTAATACTTCTTCACAGTTAAGAGTTGGTTTTTTACTTCCAAAATTCTTAATTTTTAAATTCATTATAGGTTCTAAAGTTTCTTGAGCTAATAAATGAACCTCATCATCTAATCCAGCTAAATGTTTTATAGAATTTAATAGAGCTGAAGCTGCTGCACACATAGTTGTAGAACCTTTTCCTGTAATTATTGTACCATCATCTAATTGGATAGCCACAGCTGAAGAACTAGCTTCTTTATCCACTTTTTTAATTTTTTCAAGACGTTTTCTTGCTGCTACTAAAACTTCTCTATCTTCTTCTTTTAATTGTAATCCTTCCATTATCATTCTAGCTCTTTGGAAAGTTTCTTGGTCAATATATCCTTTTTTATATTCACAACCAGCATTTAAATATCTTCTTATAATTTCTTGTTCAGAAGCTTTTCTTACTACTTCATCATCTATTATTCCATAACCCACTCTATTAACTCCCATATCTGTTGGAGATTTATACTCAGATGGATTTCCTGTTATTCTTTCAATTATTCTTTTTAGAACAGGAAAAGCTTCAATATCTCTATTATAGTTTACAGCTGTAAGACCATAATTTTCTAAATGGAATGGGTCTATCATATTCACATCTTTTAAATCAACAGTTGCTGCTTCATAAGCTATATTTAAAGGATGTTTTAAAGGTACATTCCAAACAGGGAAAGTTTCAAATTTGGAATATCCTGCTTTTATTCCTTTTTTTCCTTCATGATATAATTGATTTAAACAAGTTGCTAATTTTCCGCTTCCTGGACCAGGAGCTGTAACAACTACTATTGGCTTAGTTGTTTCAATATAAGGATTTTTTCCATAACCTTCTTCACTAACTATTGTATCCACATCTGTAGGATAACCTTTTGTAGTTCTATGCTTGTAAACTTTTATTCCTCTGTGCTCTAATTTATTTATAAAGACTTTTGTAGCTGGTTGGTCTTCAAATCTTGTAATGACAACACTATTAACCTTTAATTCATAATCTCTAAGGTCATCTATTAACTTTAATACATCCATATCATATGTAATACCAAAGTCTCCTCTTATTTTATTTCTTTCAATATCACCAGCATAAACACATATAATAACTTCTACTTTTTCCTTTAATTTATGTAACAATTTAATTTTAGCATTTTCATCAAACCCAGGTAAAACTCTTTTTGCATGTAAATCAAAGAAAAGTTTTCCTCCAAATTCTAAATATAACTTATCATAATTATTAACTCTTTCTAATATAAATTTAGATTGTTCCTCAAGGTATTTATTATGATCAAATCCTATTTTCATAAATGCCTCCTAATTAATAAATTTTTAACAACTATCTATTCTACCATATTTTCAAAAAAATTCCAAAATATATTTTTATTTTATTAAAATTTTATTTTTGTTTTTCTATAAAAAATAAAATATCTTTATATTTAATCAAAAATTATTTATTTAAAGCATTTTTCTTTTTCATTCTATTTCCATATTTTCTTTTTTTTGTTTTTTCTTCGATTTTATTGGATTTTGAAATAGAAGTTTCTTTTTTAATATTTAATCCCTTTTTTATTTTTGTTTTTTCCTTCATTACAGAAAAACCAAAAGTCCCTAAAGCCTTTTTAGACATTGGAAAATATTCCCCATGACAATAATTTATAAGCTCAGCATTTTCAAAATGAATCTTTCCATTCTCATCTAATAAATTTTCATTCACATGTGAACCAACTACTTCTGCTAAAAATAAATCATGAGTTCCTAAAGGAATTATATCTTTTACTTTACATTCTATATTGATAGGACATTCTTCTATATAAGAACAATCTATATTTTCACTAGGTATCATTGTAAAGCCCATCTCTTTAATTTTATCATTTGTTCTTCCAGAACGAACACCACAAAAATCTACTTTTTCTGTAAGCTGTTTTGATGGTAAGTTAACAGTAAATACCATAGTTTCTTTTATATACTCATAAGACAATCTTTCAGGTCTTATTGATATTGAAAGCATAGGAGGTTTTGTACAAATTGTCCCTGTCCATGCTACTGTAAAAACATTTTCTTTTCCTTCTGAATTCTTACTAGTAATCAATACTACAGGAACAGGATTTAGTATAATACTTCCTTTAAAATCAATTTTTTTCATAATTCTCCTTTTTTAGAAATTTTCTAAAATAATCTTTTCATTTTCCAAAAATCTTTCTTTATTTATATTATAAATATTATCTAAAATTTTAACTCTTAAAGTTCCATTTCCTTCATTTTCTCTAAGAGTTTTTTCAGAAAGTTCTCCAGCTATTCCCATTAAACTTACTCCTAAAGTTGTTCCTAACATATAATCTTTATTACTTCCACAAGCACAACCTATAAGAGAAGCAGTCATACAACCTGTTCCAGTTACTTTTCCTAATATAGGAGTTCCATTTTTTATAATAGCCACTCTTTTTCCATCACTTATAATATCTTCTTTCCCTGTTATAGCTATAACTGTTCCTAATTTTAAAGCCAATTCTTTAGCTATTTCATCAGAATTTTCTAAAGTTTCAATAGAGTCAACTCCTCTATTAGCCATATTTTTTAATCCAGCCATAGATTTTATTTCTGCCAGATTTCCCTTTATTACAGCAAATTTTACATTTTTTAATAAATCATCTATCAATTCTTTTCTAGCTTTAGAAGCTCCAACTCCAACAGGGTCTAAAATTACAGGAACTCCTAATTTATTGGCAATTTTTCCAGCTTTCTCTACAATTTTACGCATTTGTTTATCCATAGTTCCTATATTAATAACTAAAGCAGAAGTGAAAGATAAAATTTCTTCTAATTCATCTTCACAAAATGACATTAATGGTGACCCACCCATAGAAAGAGTTATATTAGCACAATCATTTATTGTAACAGTATTTGTTATATGATACACCAATGGTTGTTTTTCTCTTATTTCTTCTATTATATTTCCTATTTTTTCTTTTTCCATTTTTCTCTCTCCTAAATTACTGTCTACATATTTTTTTAAATTTTTAGTTGCTTCTTTTATATTTTCTTTTCCTAATATTTCAGAAATAACAGCAACTCCATCTGTTCCAGTTTTCATTACAGAAATAATGTTATCTAAATGTATTCCACCAATAGCTACATTAGGAATATTTATTCTCTCTACTATATCTTTTAACTTTTCAAGTCCTAATGGCTCATTAATATCTTTTTTACTTCCAGTATAAAAAATAGCTCCAATTCCTAAATAATCTGCTCCATCTTTTTGAGCTTTTAGAGCTTCTTCTATGTTTCCTACAGAAACTCCTATTATTTTATTAGGACCTAAAATTTCTCTTGCTTTTTTTAATTCCTCATCTTTTTGACCTATATGTACTCCTGTAGCATCTACTAATTTTGCTACTTCTATATTATCATTTATTATAAGAGGAATATTATACTTATCTGTTATCTTTTTTAAATTTTGAGCAATTTCTAAAAATTCTTCATTTGATATATATTTTTCTCTTAATTGTACAACTGTTGTTCCCCCAAGAATACTATCTTCAACAGCCTTGTATAAATCTCTCCCATTCAATATATCTCTATCAGTTACTAAATAAACAGAATAATCTATATTTTTATTCATAATTCATACCAGCCTTTTTATATAAATCTATAAAATGACCAACAGGACCTACTCCATGTCCAATAGAAAATGAATTTTTTATAGCTTCTGTTATATAATCTTTTCCTTGACAAACTGCTTCTTCTACAGAATTTCCTTTAGCTATAAGAGAAGCAATAGAAGATGAAAGAGTACATCCTGTTCCATGAGTATTTATTGTATCTATTCTCACTCCTGGAAATTTTACTATTTCTCCATTTTCAAGTAATAATACATCTGTACAATTATCTTCTCTGTGTCCTCCTTTTACTAAAACATTTTTAGCTCCAAGATTTTGAATTTTTTTAGCTGCTTCTATCATTTCTTCTTCATTTCTTATTTCCATATCAGCTAATATCTCAGCTTCAGGGATATTAGGGGTTACTAAAGTTCCTAAAGCAACAAATTTTTTTAAAGCTTCAATAGCTTCATCTTTTAATAATTTATATTTACTTTTTGAAACCATAACAGGGTCTATAACAATATTTTTTACATTATACTTCTTTAACATTTTTGTAATACTTTCTATTATTTCTATACTAGAAAGCATTCCAATTTTTACAGCGTCCACTCTTATATCTTCAAATATAACTTCTATTTGTTTTTCAATGATTTCTTTAGAAATTTCTTGAACTCCAAAAACTCCATTTGTATTTTGAGCTGTTACAGCTGTAATAACACTCATTCCATAAACACCTAAAGCACTCATTGCTTTTAAATCAGCTTGTATTCCAGCTCCCCCACAAGTATCAGAACCAGCAATTGTTAAAACATGTTTCATATAAACCTCCGTTAATTTTTGTTATTTTTTTATCATTAATTGTAAAAATTGTTATAATAAAAATTTTTCTATAATTTCTATATCAGCTGGTGCCCAAACTAAAGATTTTAAGTTTTCTCTTTTAAGCCATACTAAAGCTGAATGTTCCTTCAAAATTATACTAGATAATAATTTACATTTTATAGCAATTATATTTACAGTTCCTCTTTCATATTTATGATAAGCATTTCCTATAATTTTTATTGGTTCAATATCACAATCTAATTCCTCTTTTATTTCTCTTATAATTCCTTGAAAATAAGTTTCATTATTTTCTAATTTTCCTCCAGGAAATTCCCAATTATTCCCCAAAATTTTATCTTTTGGTCTTAACGTACAAAGAATTTCATTATTTTCATTTTCAATTATAGCTGCTACTACATCAATAATTTTATCCATTTTTCCTCTTTTAAATCAATAAGTATATTTTTATATTTCAAAAAATATTATATCACTTAAAAATATTTGTATCAATAAAAAACTACATACTCAAATAAATGAGTATGTAGTCATTAATCTTTTTTTATAAAATTATACTAATTTTTTTAATTCTGTTGCTACAAATTCTACATGAGGTCCTACTATTACTTGAACTGTTGTAGCACTTGGTTTTAATACTCCTGGTACTAATTTTTTAATTTCTTTATCTTTTACTATTGTTGAATCTTTAACTTCTAATCTCAATCTTGTTGTACAATTATCTATTACAACTATATTTTCAGCTCCACCTAATAATGGTAGTAAAGCTGTTGCTAATTTTACATTAGAAGTTGCTTCTCCTTTAAATTCATTAATTACTGCAGTATCATCATCTTCTTCTCTTCCTGGAGTTCTTAAATTTGCTTTAACTATTACAGCTCTAAATATTACAAAATAAACTACAA
This sequence comes from Fusobacterium perfoetens ATCC 29250, assembly GCF_000622245.1. Classification (NCBI taxonomy): domain Bacteria; kingdom Fusobacteriati; phylum Fusobacteriota; class Fusobacteriia; order Fusobacteriales; family Fusobacteriaceae; genus Fusobacterium; species Fusobacterium perfoetens. The sequence goes on from NZ_KK211417.1 coordinate 100,400, forward strand.
AGAATACTAACCCTAATATTATTAACATAAATGGATTATTTGCATTTGGATTACGTAAAGATAAGAAGAAATCTACAAATCCTGCAGAAAATCCAAATCCTGCCATCCAATCAAATGAAGCTGCTATAAATACAGATATTCCTGTTAAAACAGCATGTAATAAATATAATGGTGGTGCAACAAACATAAATGCAAATTCAATTGGTTCTGTTACTCCTGTAAAGAAACTTGCAAATCCTGCTGCTAACATGATAGATTTTATTTTTTCCTTATTTTCAACTTTAGCTGTTGTTATAAATGCTAAACATGCTCCTAATAATCCAAACATCATAATTGGGAAAAATCCTGCTTGATACATTCCAACATGATAACTTCCTTGAATAGCTTCTGGTAATCCAGCATATGCTGCAGCAGGATCTCCCCAGAATCTTCCAATATCATTAATTCCAGCAACGTTAAACCAAAATACTGAGTTTAATGCATGGTGTAATCCAACAGGTATTAATAATCTATTAAAGAATCCATAAATTCCAGCTCCTAAAGGTCCTAATTTTGCAATAGCAATACCAAAAGAAACTAGTGCTGAATAAATTACTGGCCAAATATATAATAATATAAATGAAACAATTAACATAACAACTGATGTTATAATTGGCACAAATCTTTTTCCACTAAAAAAGGCTAAGAATTTAGGAAGTTCTAAATTATGGAATTTATTATATAATTCTCCTGCAATAACTCCACATAAAATTCCTACAAATTGGTTATTGATTTTTCCAAAAGCAGGTGATACTTGGTCTGCTGGTACTCCTGTCATTTGAGAAACTGCACCAATAGATAATAAAGTAGTAACAACTTCAAAAGCAACTAAACCAGCAAGGGCTGCTGCACCATTTTTATCTTTTGAAAGTCCAAAAGCTACACCAACAGCAAATAATATAGGCATATTATCAATAATAGCTGCTCCTGCTTTAATTAAAAAAGCTGCTAATTGGCTATTTCCTCCCCAACCAACAGGGTCAATCCAATAACCAATACCCATAAGAATAGCCGCAGCTGGAAGAACTGCTACTGGAACCATAAGTGCTTTACCAATTTTTTGTAGATAAGCGAACATAAAAAACCACTCTCCTTAATAAAATATACTTCTTTATAAACTACTATTTAATATAATTATATTATATTTTTTCTAAAAAGCAAGTTTTTTTTGAAATTTTTTTACAAACAAAGTGTATTTTTTAAAAAAAATGAATTAAAAAAACACTATTAATTTTTTTAATCTTATTTTTCTTGACAATAAAATATTTATAGTATAAAATGTTCTGTGTATACACAAAACGAAAAGAGGTATTTTATAATGATAATAGAAAGAAATAAATCTATGAGAGAAAAAGTTTATGATGTATTAAAAGAAATGATTATAGATGGTAAAATTCCTCAAGGAGAAAGAATTATAGAAACTGAATATTCTAAAATATTCCAAATAAGTAGAACTCCTATAAGAGAAGCTCTAAGAATGCTAGAGTTAGAAGGACTTGTCGTTTCTAATTCTACAGGGGGAGTTATCGTAAAAAAAACTACTAAAGAAGAACTTATTGAAATATATAAAATAAGAATAGCTTTAGAAGGAATTATTTTAGAAGAAGTTATAAAAAAAGCTACTGAAAAAGAAATAAAACTTATTGAAGAAATTTTAAAAAAAACTGAAAAAAAGTTAAAAGAAAATGATTTAGAAGAAATTTTTTCTCTTTTTTCTCAATTCAATATAGAGTTATATGAAATTGCCAAAGTTCCTAGAGTAATGGGTATGATTAATAATATAAATCTTTATCTTAAAAGATTTAGAAGATTAGCTATAGATGAGAATATTAGAAAAATTGAAGCTTTTAATGACCATGTTAAAATTTTAGATTGTATCAAAAATAGAGATTTAGCTAAAGCATTAAAAATTAATAGAAAACATCTTGAAAGATCAATGGATTTTATGATTCCAAAATTTGAAGAAAAATAGGAAATCTAAAATGTCAAATTAAGAAATAAAATATATAATTTAAATAACTAATTTGAATATTCTTTTTATAAAAAATTGAATTATTATTAATTTTAGATATTTATAAGTTTTTTAATTATTAATAAAAAAGAGCTAACTAGTATTTAAAAAAATATTATCTAGCTCTTTTTTATATTAATTTTTTCTTAATTTTCTTATGTTAGAACTTTAAAATAAAAATATTATAAAATTATAACTCTTCCTATTTATAGCTCTATCATTACATCTTCTGAAGTTATTTCTTTATTTATCATTTTTTCATTATACATCCATTGAATATTCTCTTCCCATACTTTTTTATCTTGAGATAAGAATTTATTTTCTTTTGTTTCCATTAATGGAAGTAATATATTAATACTTTTCATTTCAACAGTTTTTGTTAATGGGAATTGGTCTGCTTCTTGTTTTTGTAATAATAAATCAATAGCTCCCTCTGGATCATTTTTCATCTCTTCAAATCCTCTTGCTATAGCTCTTAAGAATCCTTTATAAAGTTCTGGATTAGCTTTTACCATATCTTCATTAGCTACAAAAACTTCTTCATAATAGTTAGGAAATCCAAAATCAGTTGGATAAAAGTAATTAACCTCTAATCCTTTATCTTGGAAAACAGGAACTTCATGGTTTACAAATCCACCAAAAGTAGCATCAACTTTTTTTGTTATAGTAGCTGTTAATAAGTCAAATCCCACATCTATAAGATTTGTTTTTGATAAATCTCCTCCATCATTTTTTATAACTGTTTGTAATAATCTTTCTGCTACATATCCTTGTGAATATCCAACTGTTTTTCCTTCTAAATCTTTTGGTCTTTTTATATTTTTACTTTCAGGAGCAATAACAACATTTAAAGGTTTTTGTACAATAGCTCCAATAGATTTTACAGGAATATTTTCATTTGCTCTAGCCATTATTAATTGATGTAAATAATACATTCCAACATGAGCTTTTTTTACAGCTGGTAAAGCTATTGGGTCTGATACATTAGCTGGATAGTGAATTACTAAATTAATTCCCTCTTCTTCAAAATATCCTTTTTCATCAGCTATATATAAAAAACTATGAATAGCATTTGGATACCAATCTAATATTACATCAAAATCTTGTAATTTTTTTTCTTTTCCAAAACCAAAACTAAAAACTAATAAAAATAGTAATAAATATTTTATTTTTTTCATTGAAATCTCCTTTATTTTTTTACCCAAATTAATAATTTATCTTCTATAAGTGAAATAAATTTTACAATAAGTACAACTATTATTGATATTAAAATTGCTGGAGCAAAAACTCCTGCCCCATCTAATTGTGTCATCATTCTCTTACTAAAATATCCTAATCCTTCATTAGCTCCTAACCACTCTCCTATAGTTGTTCCTATTATTACAAAGGGAATTGCCATTTTTAATGAAGAGAAAAAATATGGTAGAGTCGAAGGAATTTTTAATTTAATAAAAATATCCAATTTTGAAGCTCCCATACTTTTAAAAAGCTCTAGATGTTCTTCTTTTATTGATTTTAATCCCTGAGAAATATTTATAGTTACAGGGAAAAATGTAATAATTATTGCAACTAAAACTTTTGACCATATGGAATATCCAAACCATAAAATAAATATTGGAGCTATAGTGGTTATTGGAATTGTTTGGCTAGTCACAATTATAGGATATATTGCATTTTCTATACTTTTGTTTATATCCATAAATATTGCTAGTACTATAGCTAATACTAATGATATAGCTAAAGAAATAAATGAAATCTTTAATGTAGCTATCAAATGATGACAAATCAATATTTTTTTTAATTGCCAAAACCTCTCTATAATAAGAGTTGGCCAAGGTAATATAAAAGCTAGATTTACATATCTTGCTAATATTTCCCAAAATAAGAATAATATAATTGATAAAATCAAGGCTGGGGAATTTTTCTTCATCTACTTACCACCTCCTATATCAATTAAAATTTTCTCTTTAACCTCTTTTATAAATTCTAAATCCAATTTTTTTTCTTTAGGAATTATATATTCTTTAAAAGAATCTAAAGGTCTATTTTGACAAACTAAAATCCTATCAGATAAAAAAATAGCTTCATTTATATCATGAGTTATAAATATTATACTCTTATCAAAATCTTTTAGAACTTCTAGTAACCATTTTTGTAAGTTTTCTTTTGTTATAGCATCTAAAGCACTAAAAGGCTCATCTAATAAAAGAATATCAGCATCTGTTAACAAAGTTCTAATAAAAGAAACTCTTTGTTTCATTCCTCCTGACAACTCATAAGGATATTTTTCTTCATATTTCTCTAAATTTAATTTCTTTAGATAATCAATAGCCTTTTTTTTCTCTTCATTAAGATTTTTTTTACTTAGTTCCGATGGAAGAAGTATATTTTCTAAAACATTTCTCCAAGGAAGAAGAAGGTCTTTTTGAGGCATATAAGCAGTTTTTTTTCCTACTATATCTCCTGAATTCATTTTTTTAATTCCACTTATTAATTTAATAATTGTTGATTTTCCACATCCACTACTTCCTATAATAGATAAAAATTCATTTTTCTTTAAAGAAAAAGATAAATCTTTTATTAATAAATCTTTTTTATCATAAAAAAAACTTATATTTTCTACTTTTAAAACTATTTCAGATGTTTTAAAAAACTCTTCTTTCAACTTTCCTCCTAAAAATAAAAAAAATTATTCTCTAGAACCTTACTTAGTCAAAGAAAATAATTATACAAAAAATATAAAATTATTCTTTGCCACTTTCCTCCGCTAGTGTTATCTAGATCAGGTAATTAAGGGTCTAAATTCTCAGCTAAAAGCTCCCCTAGTAGCTTGATTTTCAAGAAATATATTATCATAAAAATTAAATATTTTCAATAATAAAATTTTATAAAAATTAATATTCTTTTATTGAATATTATGATAAAATTTAATTATAATATGAGTTTAAATGGGGAGGAAAATTTTATGCAACGACATGAGGATTTAGTTTTATTTTGGATAGGAACTTTAAGTTTTATTAGTGGTTATGCAAATGTTTATGGTATTATTTTAATTGGATTAACTCTAACCCATTTTACAGGAGATATTTCTAAAGCAGCAATCCATATGATAAATCATGTTCCCATTGATGACCAAATAATAAAAATATTTTTAGGGCTATTATTATTTTTGGTTGGAAATATTTTTTCAGGAGCCATCATTGGAGAAAGAGCTTTTAATATAAGAAAAAGATATGGGCTAATCTTTTTCGGAATTGGATTTGCAATATTTTTTTCATATATTTTTTTTAAAGATAATAATAATTTTGCTTATATGCTTTGTCTCACTACTGGTATTCAAAATGGACTTTTTATGACATATAAAGGTATTCTTATAAGAACTTCTCATTTAACAGGAAGTATCAGTGATTTAGGAGTCTATATAGGATATAAACTAAGAGGAATAAAAGTGGATAACATAAAAATTTTTTACTATATTACAACTATTATAGCATTTTTTTGTGGTGGAATAGTTGCTACATATTTATATAATATTTTTCAAAATGATGCTCTTATTCTTATTCCTCTACTTTATTTTTTAATTGGAGCTTCTTATTTTCAACTTCGTCGTGATTTTCAAGATAATAAATAATTTTTACATTAATATTATACAAGGAGAAATAAAATGATAAAAAAAGAACTTTTAAAAAAATATGTAGATTTATCTTTAGAAATAGGAATTAACATTCAAAAAGGACAAGCTCTTGTTATAATGTCCCCTATAGAAATTTTTGAATTTACAAGACTTTTAGTTGAAAGAGCCTACGAATTAGGAGCTAGTGAAGTTATTGTTCATTGGAATGATGATTTTTGTAAAAAGATGACTTTCATCCATGGAGATAAAAAAATATTTGAGGAAATACCTAATTGGCAAGTGGAGTCTTTAATGCATTATGCTAATAAAGGAGCTGCTTTTTTAAGTATTGCTGCTAATGACCCAGAATTATTATCAGGTGTAAACAGTGAAAAGATAGCTCTTTATCAAAAAACTAGAAGTCAAGCATTAAAACCTTATTATGATAAAATAATGGTAAATGAACTTCAATGGAATATTATATCTGTCCCTACTTTAGCTTGGGCTAAGAAAATATTCCCTGGAAAGTCTGATGAAAAAGCTATAGATTTATTATGGGAAGCTATATTAAAATCTACTAAAGTAACAGAAGAAAATGATGCTACAGAAGTATGGAAAAATCATTTAAAAAATTTAGAAGAAAAAATGAATTATTTAAATAAAAAGCAATTTAAAAAATTTAGAATAACAAACTCTCTTGGAACAGATTTAATTGTTGAGCTTCCTAAAAATCATATTTGGGCTTCTGGAAAAGATATTACAAAATCAGGAGTAGAATTTGTAGCCAATATTCCTACTGAAGAAGTTTTTTCAATGCCTCATAAATATGGTGTAAATGGAGTTGTTTATGCTTCTAAACCTCTTAATTATGGTGGAAATTTAATTGATAATTTTTCTATAACTTTTGAAAATGGAAAAATTGTAAAATTTACTGCTGAAAAAGGATATGAAGCTTTAGAAAATCTTGTAAGTATAGATGAAGGAGCAAAATATTTAGGAGAAATTGCTCTTGTTCCTTATGATTCACCTATTTCTAATTTAGGTATTTTATTCTATAATACTTTATTTGATGAAAATGCTTCTTGTCACTTAGCCATTGGACAAGCTTACTCTAGTTGTATTGAAAATGGAGATAAACTAACACCAGAAGAAATGGAAAAAGTTGGAATGAATGATTCTTTAACTCATGTGGATTTTATGTTTGGAACTAGAGATTTAAATATAGATGCTTTTGATGAAGATGGAAATATAGAAAAAATATTTATTAATGGAAATTGGGCTTAATCTTTTAACTCTCTTGCAATTTTTAGGTGTTTATTTTATAATATAGTGTATTATAAAATTAATTTTAATTATTTTAGGAGGTCTAAGTGCAACAAAAATTTAAAAGAAACTTTTCAATCATTGCTCATATTGACCACGGAAAGTCAACTATTGCTGATAGACTTTTAGAAGCTACTCATACAGTAGCTGAGCGTGATATGAAGTCTCAATTACTTGATTCTATGGATCTTGAAAGAGAAAAAGGAATTACTATAAAAGCTCAAGCTGTTACTTTATATTATACTGCCAAAGATGGAAATACTTATGAATTAAATCTTATTGATACTCCAGGACATGTAGACTTTATATATGAAGTATCTAGGTCTTTATCAGCTTGTGAAGGAGCTTTACTTGTAGTAGATGCTGCTCAAGGTGTTGAAGCTCAAACATTAGCTAATGTTTATTTAGCTCTTGAAAATGATTTAGAAATAGTTCCTGTTATAAATAAAATAGATTTACCAGCAGCTGAACCTGAAAGAGTAAAAAAAGAAATAGAAGATGTAATAGGATTACCAGCTGATGATGCTGTATTGACATCAGCAAAAATTAATTTAGGAATTGAAGATTTATTAGAAGAAATTGTTAAGAGAATTCCTTGTCCTAATTATGATGAAGAAGCTCCTTTAAGAGCTCTAATATTTGACTCAAAATTTGATGATTATAGAGGAGTTATTACTTATATTAAAGTAGAAGATGGATGTATCAGAAAAGGAGATAAAATAAAAATTTGGTCAACTGAAAAAGAAGCTGAAATATTAGAGTGTGGAATTTTCTCACCTAATATGAAACCTACTGATGAACTTTCTTCTGGTTCTGTTGGATATATAATTACAGGACTTAAAACTATAAAAGATTCTAGAGTTGGAGATACAATAACTCATTCAAACAGACCTTGTGCTGAACCATTATATGGATTTAGACCAGCTCAATCAATGGTTTTTGCTGGAATTTATCCAATATCAACTGATGATTATGGAGATTTAAGAGAATCTTTAGAAAAATTACAATTAAATGACGCTTCATTAAACTTTGTACCTGAAACATCTCTTGCCTTAGGATTTGGATTTAGATGTGGTTTCTTAGGTTTATTACATATGGAAATAATTGTAGAAAGATTGAGAAGAGAATATGATATTGACCTTATTTCTACATCTCCATCTGTTGAATATAGAATTACAATGGAAGGAAAACCTACTTATGTAATTGACAACCCTTGTGATTTCCCTGAAGGTGGAAAATCTAAATTTATAATTCAAGAGCCATATATCAAAGGAAATATAATAGTTCCTAAAGATTATGTTGGTTCTGTAATGGAACTTTGTCAAGAAAAACGTGGAGTTTATGTAGGAATGAGTTATATTGATGATACAAGAACTATGATTACTTATGAACTTCCACTAGCTGAAATAGTTTTAGATTTCTATGATAAATTAAAATCAAAAACAAGAGGATATGCTTCTTTTGAATATGAGTTAATAGATTATAGAGAGGGTGACCTTGTAAAAGTAGATATTCTTGTATCTGGTGAAGTAGTTGATGCCTTTTCTTTCATAGCTCATAAAGACAATGCTGTTTCTAAAGGAAGAGCAATTTGTGAAAAATTAAAGGATGTAATTCCTAGACAACAATTTGAAATTCCTATTCAAGCAGCTTTAGGAGCTAAAATTATAGCTCGTGAAACTATAAAAGCTTACAGAAAAAATGTATTGGCTAAATGTTATGGTGGAGATATTACAAGAAAGAAAAAATTATTAGAAAAACAAAAAGCAGGTAAGAAAAGAATGAAACAAATAGGAAATGTAGAAATTCCTCAAGAGGCTTTTGTTTCTATCTTAAAATTAAATGATAACTAATCTTTTTTTGGGAGGAATTATGTTTTTTATTGTAGGGTTTAGTAATAGAGATGAATTTATAAAAGAAGTCAATTTCAAATGTACTAATTGTTTAAATGAAAAATTTGAACTTTATCAAGTTGCTAATGTCCTGACTTTTTTCTTCATTCCTCTTTTTAAATTTAATAAAAAAGCTTTAATTGTATGTAAAAATTGTAAAAGCATATATAAAGTAAAAAGTGAATCTTTGAAGAAAATTTTAGATTCGAGTATAGTTACTTATGATGATATTGAAGAGATTGTGAGAAATAATAATGTTTGTCCAAACTGTGGATATATGATTGATAAAAATGATAAATTTTGTCCAAACTGTGGAAATAAACTATAAGGATGTGATATAGTTGTTAAACATTACATTTTTTAAAGGACTTGCTACTGGATTAATTCTTTCCTTCCCTTTTGGTCCTGTAGGATTTTATTGTATGGAAAAAGCTTTAACTGAAGGAAAAAGAGAAGGATATGTTACTGCTTTAGGAATGGTTACTTCTGATGTTTTATATGGACTTATTGCATTTCTTTTTGTAAATATTGTTGATGATTTTATATTTAAATATGAAATTTTCTGTAAAATTGCAGTTGGAGTTCTTTTAATACTTTTAGGATTAAAAAAATTAAATACACCTGTTGTTTTAGATAAAAAAATTATTAATCAAGACTATAATATATTTCAAGATTATTTTATAGGATTTGGACTAGCTTCTTTAAACATTACAGGAATAGTTACAATATTAGCTATTTATACACTTTTAGGATTAGTAAGAGACCAAGATAATTATTTCCATTTAGCTCTTGGAATAGCTGCTGGTGGAGTTATTTCATGGTTTTTTACAGTCAATATCATCTGTGCTTTTAGAAAGAAACTTACTGATGATGTACTTATAAAACTTTCAAAGTTTGCTAGTTTTGTTATTCTTACTTTTGGAATAATTACATTAGGTTATATTATCTTCAGTTAAAAATTATAACTTTTTAAAATTATAGGAAGTATTTTTCTTTTATAAAAAATATTTTCCTATAATTTTTATTTTATATGGTATAATTCTAATAATAGAAGATTATATTTATAAGTAGAGTACAGGAGGTTGTATTATGGAAAATTTTAAACTAGAATCTCTTGCAATCAAAGAAGAAGGATTAGAATGTGAAAAATTATGGGTTTTTCTAACTTTAATGATGATTAGTGGCTTTTATGGCGCTTTTACTTATACTATAAGAGGAGCTGTCTTCTGTAATGCTCAAACAGCAAACTTTGTATTATTTGCTATGGAATTAGGTTCAGGACATTTTTCTAAAGCTTTTTACTATTTAATTCCAATGTCTGCTTATTGTTTTGGAGCCATTATTTCTGAAGCTGTTGGAGGTCCAATAAAAAAACTTCATAACATTAGATGGGATACTGTTCTTATTTTTATTGAAATAATTGTTGTTATTATTTTAGGATTATTACCTGAAACTGCCCCCTATCAAATTTCTCAAGTATTTATTAATTTTATTTGCTCTATGCAATATAATACTTTTAGAAAAACCAGAAAAATCCCTATGGCAACTACTTTTTGTACAAATCATTTAAGACAAACTGGAATAAGTATTGTAAAATTTAGAAAATTTCCTGAAGACAAAGAAGTTAAAAGTAAATTATTTTTACATTTAAAAATGATTGGAATATTTGTTTTTGGTGGATTAATTTCTACTATTTTATGTCATCTTTTTTTAGGAAAAGCTATTCTATTTACTTTAATTCCACTTAGTATATTACTAACTCGTCTTCTATTAGATGATTTAAAAAATAGAAAATAATAATTTTTTACTTATAATATCATATACTAACTTTTATTAATAATATTTTCATTATTCTTTATTAAAAAAATAATTTCACTTTTATTATTTAGTATTTTTTTTTATATATTTTAGTAATATTTTTTTATTCTTATTTTTTAAAATTTTCTTTATTAATAAATATTTTGATATATATTATCTTATTTTCTTATATATTTGTATTATATCTATTTTTTATTTTACAATATTTTTATTTATATTATTATTAATACTTATAAAAAACTCAAGAAAAATATCTTGAGTTTTTTATTTATACATCTATTTTTTTAAATTTAACATTACATCATATATTAAAGCCCCTGCTAATTTGGAAGTTCTACTATCTATATCATAAGTTGGATTTACTTCCGCAAAATCTATACATACCACTTTTCCTGTTTTCATTATTTCTCTTAATATTCTCTTTCCTTTTTTGGGACATAATCCCATTATTGTTGGAGCTGAAACTCCTGGTGCTTGTGCTGCATCAAATACATCCATACAGAAAGTTATATATACTTTATCTACTTTTTCTATAAATTCTTTTAACTTTTCTATTATATAGTTTTCTTCATATTCTTCATCTAACATTAATACATTATATTTCTCTGCTGTTTCTATTAATCTTTTTGTATTTCCTTGTTTTTTAAATCCAACTATACTATAAAAAGCATTTTTATCACTATCTAATATTTGTTTAAAAGATGTTCCTGATGTTGCTCCATTATCATATGGTCTTATATCTAAATGAGTATCAAAGTTTATAAGTCCTATTTTTTCATTCTTATATACTTTTCTTACACCACT